>NZ_QSPG01000050.1:0-1031 GCF_003436395.1 Collinsella sp. TM06-3
AGCAAAAGCCCCGCAGCCGGAGCGGACTGCGGGGCTCATGAAGAGAGGCTAGTTTGTGGGCGTCTTGCCTGGCGCCCACGAGAGAGGCAACAGAGTAGAGGCTACTCGTGGATGCGGGTACCGGAGAGACCGGCCATGGTCTCGGCGGCCTTGTCCAGGGCGCCGATGATGCAGGTGCGGCCCTTGCGGGAGCGGGCGAACTTGATGGCGGCGCGGACCTTGGGCTCCATGGAACCCTTGCCGAACTGACCCTCGTCGGCCAGGCGCTCGGCCTCGTCGGCGGTGATGTCCTCGAGCTCCTCCTGGTTGGGCTTGCCAAAGTTGATGGCGACATGCTCAACGGCGGTCAGCAGGAACAGGACGTCGGCGTCGCAGTCCTCGGCCAGCAGCTCGCCGCCCAGGTCCTTGTCGATGACGGCGGGAACGCCCTTGTAGCAGCCCTTGTTCTCGTAGTCGCGGACGACGGGGATGCCGCCGCCACCGCAGGCGATGACGATGAACTCGTTGTCGAGCAGGTTGAGGATGGAGTCAGCCTCGACGATCTTCTTGGGATCAGGGGAAGCGACGACGCGACGCCAGCCGCGGCCGGAATCCTCGACGAAGACCTTGGAAGGATCCTCGGCCATGAACTCCTTGGCCTGCTCCTCGGTGTAGAAGGGGCCGATCGGCTTGGTCGGGTTCTTGAACGCGGGATCGTCCGGGTCGCACTCGATCTGGGTGACGACGGTGGCGGCGTGCCAACGCTTATAGCGCTTGTGCATCTCGCGGCCGATGCCCTGCTGCAGGTGGTAGCCAATGTAGCCCTGGGACATGGCGCCGCACTCGGGCAGCGGCATCTCGGGGGTGCCGATGGCGTCGTGGGCAGCGGCGAAGGCGTTCTGGATCATGCCGACCTGCGGGCCGTTGCCGTGGGTGATGATGATCTCGTTACCCTGCTCGATAAGACCAAGGAGAGCGTGGGCGGTGTTGCTCACGGCCTGGATCTGCTCGACGGGGTTGTTGCCGAGGGCGTTGCCGCCGAGGGCGACGAC
>NZ_QSPG01000051.1:0-746 GCF_003436395.1 Collinsella sp. TM06-3
CTATTTGCTCAATGTGTTCGGCTGAGATCGGAAATCAACCTTTGCTTGCGCGCTGCGTATAATACATCCAGTACGTGTTGTCATACCGCTCGCTTTATGAGCGACTAAGGACCCTAATATGCCCGATTCCCGCACACTCTGGACCGCCGTCGTTATCATCTGTATCGCCGTGTCGGTGTTCTTTAGCATCAAAAAACGCACCACGTTTAAGCGCCTGCAGCAGTTGATGGCTGCCAAACAGTGGGACGAGTTCGATCGTTTGCTCGACGGCAAACTCACCAGCATGCTGTACCCGCGCTACAACCGCGACTACCTGCGCCTGAACTCCTATCTGTTGCGCGAGGACCACGAACACGCCAACGAGATGTTCGACCTGTTGCTGGGACTCAACCTGCCCAAGATGCAGCGCGTCGACCTGGTGATCAAAGCCTTTAACTACTACGTTGGCCAGGAGGACCGCAAAAAGTCCAAGGAGTTGCTGCACGAGATCAAGGGCTTTGAGGGCGGTCAGGCCGAGGCAGTCACACACGAATGCCAGCTGATGTACGACACGATGATCCTCAAGCGCCACAACGACATTCCCGAGCTGGAGCGCATGCTCGAAGAGGCCGGTGACGACAAGGTCAAGAGCTGCCGCCTGGAATACCTGCTGGCCCTGCAGTACAAGAACAAGGGCGACGAGGCCAAGTTTGCCGAGTACTTGGAAAAGGGTTGATTTCCGATCTCAGCCGAACACATTGAGCAAA
>NZ_QSPG01000052.1:0-604 GCF_003436395.1 Collinsella sp. TM06-3
AGATATATTGCCAGACCGGAGGGGCGCCGGGGGCGGGAATCGCGCACTCCATATTTTGTTCACAAATTAATTAGCTGGCTCCGAGTTGCTCAGAGTCACACATTTGGTCATAAACCATGGACAGACCGTATGACCTCGGGAATCTTGCTGTCCACTGTAGACATAGCATCTTTATACCCTCGTCGGTCTCTGCTAGTTAGCCCGTCATAAATAGAAGGACAACGTTAACAAACCTATAAAACACCAGCGGGGGCTCTATCACTAATTAGATAGAGCCCCCGCTGGCGGAGTGTATTTAATTGAAACAATACCCCTTAACTGATTTACTGGAAATAAGGAGCATAAGATCCGTCCGGATAAACGTGACGACAGAACCCTGGAGCCGACTGAGCGCCACCAGAAAGCGACATAAGCAAGAAGATCGGCTCTACCTCACCGCGGACGGCAACGATGCCCTCGACTAAAGACAATCCGAGCACTCCTGAAACAGATAGGGCAAATGTCAGCTTATATAACGCAAAAAAGGGGGAGGCCGCGAGGCCTCCCCCTTTTTCAAGTCATCCGACGGCTCGGTGCCGTCCACCGGTCAGCGGCGCCCTGGCCT
>NZ_QSPG01000006.1:0-16344 GCF_003436395.1 Collinsella sp. TM06-3
TTTGCTCAATGTGTTCGGCTGAGATCGGAAATCAACCCTTTAAATGCACTAATATTAGAGGCGTGATGTCTGCAGTGCCCATTTGTTACTTGACCTGCTGTTGAGTTGGTGGTCGACGTCCCGCTCGTATGGGTCTCAAACAGAATGGGGCAGCCATGGCTCAACCCAAGATTCTTCTTACGCGTATCGATGACCGTTTCATTTACGGGCAAGACGTTGAGCTGTGGAACGAAGCCGTGGGTTCCAACCTTGTCCTAATCGTCAACGATGAGATCGCGGCGGATTCGCGCCAATGGGCACCAATGAGGGTGGCGGTGCCAGAAGGCGTTTGGACGCGGTTTTTCTCGGTGCAAAGGACTATCGACATCATTCATACCGCAACGCCGCGTCAATGGATCTTGATCATAGTGGCCTCACCCGCCGATGCGCTCGCGCTGGTTAAGGGTGGTGTGCCAATAACCAAGATCAGCATTGGCCATATGCAGGCAGGGGAGGGCAAGCGCTCTGCAACGCCTACCATTGCCGTAGACGATACGGACATCGCCGCCTTCAAAGAGTTGCAAAAGCTCGGCATAGAGCTAGAAATCCGCTATCTCCCCAGTTCCGCCCCCGACCCCATTGGCAATCTGTTCAACTGATCCCTTGGGGACGGAGGAAAACGGATCATTTTGCCCTTGCGAGGGACGCGCGCGATGCCGCCTGTCAAAAACTATGCCCATTTACTACGTTTGATTGGCTATCGTCGAGCATGTCGAATTTGAGATAAACAAAACCGCAGGTATACTGCTCACAAATGTAACAAAAACCGGTGCATGGTCGAGCATCCCGGGCTAAACGTAGTAAATGGGCATAGTTTTGATATGTCACTCATACAGTCACAGAAAAAACGAGCCTAAAAGATGAAAAAGCGCCCGCTGGCGGTGGTGCCGGCGGGCGCTGCTGTGCGATATGTCGCGTTGCGGGCTTAGTGCCTCATAAAGTGGTATTCGATCACATTGCTGTAGGGATGGCCCGGGCCCACAATGCCCTGCGGGAACAGAGGCTGGTGCGGCGTGTCGGGGTACATCTCGGCCTCGAGGGCAAAGCCGGCGCCCCAGCCATAGTTGGCATCGTCCTTGGCGTGCTCGTCGCCCAGCCAGTTGCCGGTGTAGAGCTGCACGCCCGGGGCAGTGGTGTAGTAGTCCATCTCACGACCGGTCCACATCTCCTCGACGTGCATCGCGCGGCGCAGGTTGCGGCCGTACTGATAGCCATCGATGCACAGGCAGTGATCGTAGCCACGGGCCTGCTTGATCTGCGGGTCGTCGGCCTCCATGCCGGGTGCGACGGGGCGAAGCTCGCGAAAGTCAAACGGTGTTCCCTCGACCGGAGCAATCTCGCCGGTGGGGATGTTCTGCTCGTTAATGGGCAGGTAGTGGGCGGCGTTGGCGACAAAGAAATGTTCGCAGTCCATGCCGGCGTTATGGCCTGCAAGGTTAAAGTACGTGTGGTTGGTCATGGACACGTAGGTGGCGCGGTCGCTCTCGCAGCCATAATCGATGCGGAAGACGCCGGTGCGCGTAACGGTAAACACGGCCGTAAAGGTTCGGTTGCCGGGCAGGCCCAGCTCGCCATCCTTAAGCGAGGTGGTCATGCGCACGGCGTTATGGACCTCGTCGAGCTCAACATCCCACACACGTTTGTGCAGGCCGTGCTCAAGGTCGCTGTGCAGGTTGTTGGCGCCCTCGTTGGCGGGCATATGCCAGTCCGTGCCGTCGATGGCGATCGTGGCGCCAGCGGTGCGGTTTGCCACAGGGCCGATGGTCGCGCCAAAGCAGGCGGGGTTGTCAAAGTAATCCTCGAGCTTATCGAAGCCCAGCACCACATCGCGCACGTTGCCGGGAATGTCGGGCACATCGATACCAAGCACCGTGGCGCCATAGTCCATAATGCGAACGCAGATCTCGGGCCCGTCGAGGGTGTAACGATGAACGGGGGTACCGCACGGCGCGGTGCCGAAAAGCTCGGAAGTGATCATTTGGTTCCTAACATCGAGGTATTTCCGACAAACTGTAGCGCGAACAGGCGAGATTATCACTACACCCCACTAAAGCTGGGGGTAATTTTCTCAAAAAAGTGATGATTGGAGCTGTGCGGGCGTTCATTTTTGACGCGTACGAGTCTGATACAATTTGTTCGTTACTGTTTGAATGATATGCGCGCAAAGAACGGCGAGGATTCATCGTGATTAAGGCAGAGCGACAGGATAAGGTTCGTCAGCTGCTCGAGGAGCAGGGCACGGTCTCGGTCAAAGAGATTTCGGATGCGTTGGGCGTTTCGGACATGACGATTCGCCGCGACCTCGAAGAACTTGCGAGCCTAGGCGAGATTGAGCGCGTGCACGGCGGAGCCCGCAGTGCACAGGGCCGTCCGCACGCTATGTTGCGCCATGAGTATTCGCACAGCGAAAAGCGCACTAAGCATGCCGAGGAAAAGCTGCAGATTGCGCGCCGTGCTGTGGAGCTTATCGAGGAGGGCTCGACCATCTTTTTGGGCACGGGCACCACGGTTGAGCAGATGGCCTCGATGCTGCCGACGTTTCGCCTGCGCATTGTGACCAATTCGCTTTCGGTGTTTAACCTGCTCGAGGCGCGCGAAGACTGCGAGCTGTGCCTCGTGGGCGGTATGTACCGTCGCCGCACCGCCGCTTTTGTGGGACCAACGGCCGAGGATACCCTGCGCGCGCTGGGCATCGATGCGGCGTTTATCGGCGCCAACGGCATCTTGGACGGTGACGTGTCTACGTCCAACATGGACGAGGGCCGTATCCAGCAGCTCGCCTTTAGCAAGGCCGACTCGCGCTACCTGATCGCCGACTCCAGCAAGATCGGCAAGCGCGACTTCTACACCTTCTGCCGCCTGGACAATTTGGACGCTGTGGTGTGTGAGCCGGGTATCGCCGCCGAGGACCGCACTGCCATCGAGGAGCACACGCAAGTCATTTGCTAGCGAGTGCCGCCGTGCTAGACCAGGCGGGCGTAGTCCTGTGACTGGTGAAAGACGTGGGCGATATAGATTGTTTCGCGCTCAAACTTGTAAAGACAGGTGTAGTTGTTGACGGGAAACGATCGGTAATTACGTGCCGCCAGCTCTTGCATGTGTGAGAGAGGTCGTAGGAGCGGCTGCTCGCGAAGCAAATCAAGTTGATATTCAAACTCAGTGACAAAATTGCCCGCTGCGCGCGGATTCTTGAGGATTTGGGCAAGGTATCCGACGATACTCTCGTACTCATATCGCGCGCTTTTGAGTATTACGACGTTATAGGCCATATTTGTCTCGTATCGAGGTCGCGAAGGTGTCATAGTCGCTATAGTCGCCTTGCGATATCTCGTTTTCTGCCAGCATTATACGAGACAGCAGCTTGGCTTTGGCGATTTCGTCTTGCATGAGGCGATATTGGTCGCTGCTGATGCAGTGCATGGCCTCGTAGCCGTTCTTGGTTACGGTGACGTCGTGCTCGGACTCAACAAGCGCGGTGAATGTGGCAGTGTCCTTCATGTCTCGGACGGGCACACAGATGGGCATAGGTATCTCCTTCGCATTGGGACATAATTGTACCACGCCGTATCGAATAGTCGGCATCGTTGAATTGTCTCAATCTGTAACAGGTAGACGTCCAAAACCGGGTTTAGTGTTACAGATCGAGACGGTGAGGCATAGCATCCGTTATGCGTAAAGCTCGGTATTACTGTATGTCTCAACCATTGCAATGGTCGGTATTTTTGTAGCTATAAGCTCATTTAAAGCTCGGTATTTTTGTATTATTAGATATATCTGAAGGTCGGTATTTTTGTAAACTCGCACGTAAATTATGCTGAGGTGAGATTATGTTTAAACGGAAGGCATATGATCGTCTGCAGGAGTGGAAAGAACGCTCGCAAGGGCGCACTGCGGTGCTTATTGAGGGTGCAAGACGCGTTGGCAAAACGACGCTCGTCAAGTGCTTCGCGCAAAATGAATACAAGGATTATCTGTACATTGACTTTTCGGCTGCTAGCAAAGCCACGCTCGATATATTTCTGAACCATCGTGAAGATGTCGATCTTTTTTTACGCATGCTTCAGCTGCAGTATGGTAAGGCCCTCGAACCGAGAGAGTCGCTGGTCATTTTTGATGAAGTGCAGCGGTTTCCCATCGCGCGCGAATACATAAAGCATCTTGTAGAAGACGGCAGATTTGATTACATCGAGACAGGCTCTCTTGTCTCCATCAAAAAGAATGTCGATAGCATTGTCATACCGTCAGAGGAAGAAAGAATCCCTCTCGAGCCCCTCGATTTTGAGGAGTATCTTTGGGCGACCGGAAAAGATCTTTATGCAGAAGAGATCCGTAAAGCGCGCGAATCTCGGACCGCGCTTCCGGACGGCGTTCATGCGACGTGCATGAGATTATTTGATGAGTATATGCTTGTCGGTGGTATGCCTCAGTCGGTCGACTCCTTTGTGGCAGAGAATGATTTTAGAGGATGCGACAGGGTTAAACGGCAGATTATCGCACTGTACAGGGAGGACATTGCCAAGTTTGGAGGTTCGGACGCTAGACGTGCGCGGGCGGTTTATGACGATATTCCGGGTCAATTATCTGCGGCAAATAAACGGTTCAAATTTGACAGCTTGGAGAAGGGGTCCCGTTTTGAGACATATGAGTCGGCGTTAATCTGGCTTGAGGATGCGCGACTGATTAACCGTTGCTATTTATGCAGTGATCCGAGCGTGGGTTACCGCCTGCACGAGGACGCGTCTTCGCTTAAATGCTATATGGCGGACACGGGATTGCTCGTGAGCTTGGCGTTTGATGATGGTCCGGACCTTATGGATGTTCATAGAGACATTCAATTTGGAAGAATTTCAATTAATAAAGGAATGCTAATCGAGAACATCGTGGCGCAGCAGCTTAAGAGTCTGGGGCATTCGCTTTTTTATTACAGCTGGCAGGAGCCTTCCAAAACAGAGGGGAGTCGGCCCAGAACGCGTGAAATTGATTTTCTTGTTTCGCGCGGCTTTGAAGACGCGGCTGGAAAACCGCGGGTCACTCCTGTTGAAGTTAAATCTTCCAAATCGTATTCAACAATCTCGCTTGACGATTTCGGCAGACGATTCGAACGACGAGTCGGAGAAGAGATAGTTCTTCACCCAAAACAGCTCAGGGCTGAAGGGCATAGGATATATCTACCTCTGTATATGACGATCTTTATCTGATCGACGGCATGCGGTCCTGTGGCTCATTGAACCGCAGGACCGTGTATCGTTGGGGGTTTATTGTGATAATGCGCGCAAGCTAAGCCGGGGATCGAGTTTTCGGGATATGTCGGTGAAGTTCCGTCACCGCGGACTGGGTGTCCGTGCGCCCGACGAGGTCGTTGCGTGCCTAGAAGCCCCGAGCTCCAGAAGCCGTACGCTTGTTTCGGGCGTGCTGGTCGAATGCTCCAGCGTGAAAGACCTACGGGTGTAGCTTGCTCGGCCTGTTTGTCTCGATCTGTAACAGCTAGGACTGAAAAACTCGGCTACGTGTTACAGGTTGAGATTTTTCGGCTAGGTCTAATCTATTCATCTCGATCTGTAACAGGTGGGGGCGAAATAACCGGCTAACTGTTATAGATTGAGATTGAGAGGATTGGCCGGTACGTTTGTCTCGATCTGTAACAGGTAGACGCCCAAAACCGGGTTTAGTGTTACAGATCGAGACAATTCGGCCCGGCCCACCCCGTTCATCTCGATCTGTAACAGTTGGGGCCGAAGCCGCGGGTCAGATGTTACAGATCGAGACGAACGGCTCCCGACCCGCTCAAAAACAAAAAGGCCGGGGGCGGCGCGCCGTGTGACGTGCCGCCCCCGGCTGAGGAATGGGGGCAGGTTGTGTGAGCGGGGCATCTCGCTAGTCGCAAGTCGCTAGTCCAGACGACGGGTCTGCGCCACGTGCTTGTACCAGTAGGCGCTCGCCTTGGGCGTGCGCTTTTGGGTCTCAAAGTCTACGTAGAAGAAGCCATAGCGCTTGTTGTAGCCGTTGGTCCAGGAGAACTGGTCCTGCAGGCTCCACAGGAAGTAGCCGCCCACGTTGACGCCCACCTCCATGGCCTTAAGCAGCCAGCGCAGGTGCTGCTCGATGTAGTCGATGCGCGGCTGGTCGTCCACAAAACCGTCCTTGTAGGGGTCCTTGTAGCCCATGCCGTTCTCGGTGATGAAGATCTGCTTGTAGTTGGGGTAGCGCTGCTTAATGTAGACGAGCAGATCGAACAGACCCTCGGGATAGATGATCCAGTCCCAGTCGGTGGTGGGGATGCCGGGCTTGTTCACATGCTCACCAATGCCCTTGACGCGCCAGCGGCCGGTACCCTTCTCGCCCGTGCCGTTGTGGTGCAGGTCATTCTCGCCGTCGTAGGCCTTGAGGAAACGGCACTGGTAGTTGTTGACACCCAGGTAGTCGTTGTAGAGCGCGGCCTCGCGCATAATCTCGAGGTCCTTGTCCAGGATCTCGATGGTGCCGCCCGAGACGGCAGCCAGGCGGTTGGCGCACTCGAGGGTGTCGGGGGCATAGTCGCCGCGGAAGGTGGCGTCGAGCAGGAACTGGTTTTGCAGCACGTGCTCGTTGTTGGCGGCCTTGATGTCGGCGGGGTCGTTCTCGTTGAGCGGGTACTTGAACTCCAACGACTGAATGACGCCGATCTTGCCCTTAAAGCCGCCGTTGTGGAAGGCCAGTACAGCCTTGGCGTGGGCAAGCATCATGTTGTGCTCGCACTGGAAGGCCTCGGCCAGATGAGCCTTGACGCCGCCGGGGAAGGTGCCCTCGATGTAGGTGTTGGAGGCGTCGGCCCAGATCTCGTTAAAGGTGAACCAATAGGTCACCTGGTCGGCGTACTCCTTAAAGCAAAAGGTGGCAAAGTCCACAAAGGCGTCGATGGTCTCGCGGTTGAGGAAGTCGCCCTTCTCAAAGAGGGGCAGCGGCGTGTCAAAGTGATGCAGCGTGACAAACGGCTCAACGTGGTGCTTGTGGCACTCGGCGAAAAGGTCATGGTAGAACTGGACACCCTCGGGGTTGATTTCGCCGGTTCCGTTGGGGAAGATACGGCTCCAGGCGATGGAGAGGCGGATGCCGTTGATGCCGAACTCCTCGCACAGCTCCAGATCGACGGGGTACTGGTTGTAGAAGTCGGAGGCGGGGTCGGGGGAGAAACGGCCCTGGGCCTCCAGGAAGTCGTCCCAGGCGACCTTGCCCTTTCCGTGGGTGCGGGTCTCGCCTTCTACCTGGTAGGCAGCGGTGGCGCCGCCAAAGACAAAGTCCTCGGGAAACTGCGCGGGCGGGTTGGTGACGCTGGCAGGGTTAACGGACATGATGATCCAATCGTTTAAATCGAAGGGCCAGCCGGTCTTGGATAGTCGGCTGGCCCTAAGCGTTACTTACTTCGACAGCTGCTCGCTCACAAAGGCGAGAGACTTGTCGCCGTTCTGGGAGAGCTCGATGTATTGCTTACCGCGGCAGGCGACGCACTTGTTGCCCACGCGCTCGCAGTCCTTCTGCAGGTCGGCCAGGTAGCTGGCGGCCTGCGGGGCCAGGACGACCAGGTCAAAGTCGGGAAGCATGTCCACGTGGTTGCCATAGGCATCGGCGGCGGTCTCAAGATCGATGCCGCGCTCCTTGGCGGCCTTGGCCAGTGCGTTGGCGAGCAGGCCCGAAGTGCCGCCGCCCTGGCAGAGCACGAGTACGCGCTTGCCGTTGAGGTCGCTGGCGGCCGTAGCTTCGGTGGCGGCAGCAGCGGGGGCAGCGTCGGTCTTTACGACCTCGGCAGCGGCGCCGGCGGCAACACTCTTGGCGTCGGCCTTACCCTGGAAGGCGTCGTTGAGCTTGGCGGCCTTCTCGGCGTTCTTGGCGGCGAGCTCCTCCTGGGAGATCTCGGCCTCCTCGGCGCACTTCTGGGCGTCATAGGCACGGAAGAACGGGTAGTACAGGGCAAAGTCGATGACTAGGATGATGGCGAGCATCACAAAGGCGAGCGGCTGGAAGCCCAGGCCCATGATGGTGCCGATGGGGCCGGGGACGGTCCAGGGCAGGGTGTACATAAAGCCGTTCATGCCCAAGAAGTCGATAAAGACCTTGAGGATCCAGATGTTGGCGATCGGGGCAAAGACAAACGGGACAAAGAAGACGGGGTTGAGCACGATAGGCGCGGCGAACAGCAGCGGCTCGTTGACGGCAAAGCACACGGGGACGATGGCTGCTTTGCCGACGGCGCGCATCTCCTGGGACTTGGCCAGGAAGCAGAACATAAAGACCAGGACGAGCGTGGCGCCGGTGCCGCCCATGCAGACGACGAAGTACTGGGCTCCCTGCGTCAGGACGGCGGTGGCGTGCTCGCCGGCCTGGAATGCAGCCAGGTTGTCGGTCATGTTGGCAACGAGAGCGGCGGCGATGGCGGGCTCGACGATCGAGGGGCCGTGGACGCCGACGAACCAGAAGAGGCTCATAGCGCCGTAGATCACAGCGAGGCCGATATAGCCGTCGGCGGCGGTGAACAGGGGCTGGAACACCTGGATGACGCCCTGGGCAAAGCAGAAGCCAAAGGCAGCGCGGAAGACGATGTCAAAGACCCAAAAGACGGTGATGCAGACGGAGAAGGGGATGATGTCCTTAAAGGTCTGCGAGATGTTGGGCGGAACCTGCTCGGGCATCTTGACGGTGATGTTGCGCTTAATGAAGAACTTGTAGATGATGCCGGTCACAAACGCAGCGATAAAGGCGATCAACAGGCCTTTGGAACCAAGGTAGGTGGTGTTGAAGCCGCTGGCAGCATCCGTGGCGATCGTGTCGCTCGAAAGGAGCAAGAAGCCGATGATGGCTGCGCACATGCACGAGATGAAGTTGATCTGGTTGTTCTTGGGTAGATCGCGGTTCTGGGCGTCGGCGAAGTGCTTGGCCGTGGTGGCGGCGCAGGCGATGGCCAGAATGCCCATGGAGTAATTGTAGCACTTCCACAGGGCGTTGTTGATGTCATCGGGCCAGTAGAAACCCCAGATGTTGGGGACCGAGGCTACCAGGCAGAAGATGGACGAGAAGATGATGATGGGGATGACGGAGATAAAGCCGTCGCGGATCGCCTTGAGGTACTTGTTGCGGGCGATCGCGTTGAAAAAGGGCTGGCCCTTTTCGATGATGGCGATGAGTTGCTCCATGCAATGCTCCTAAGAGTCGGTGGGTTAGCAACGATGGTAGCTTTTGACGTTCGGTTGCCAAAATGTTGACGTTGCCATTTTGCGGCACAAAAAAAGACGCGAACCGGTGGCCCTTGTGCCTGTGGACCGTCGATTCCTTGCGCGTAAACGTTTGAGTCGCCCGGTGGCTCTGTGTTTGCACAATGGCAACGTTAACATTTGGGCGACAAAAGCCGCTCGGGGAAGCAGAATTGTCGGTGAACGGTAGGTTTTGGGTGGTAAGCGTATCGTTGGGGAGGCGTTGGATATACTTAAAGGTGTTCAAAATGACTGCGCAGGATGTCTTCAATGGCATCGTTGACATAGAAAGATCGACCTATGGCCGCTGTTAAAAAATCGGTTTCCGTTAAGGACGTGGCGCGTCTCGCGGGCGTCTCGGAGCAGACAGTCTCGCGTACGGTGCACGATTCGCCCAGCGTGCGCCTCGAGACCAAGGAGCGCGTGCGCGCCGCCATGCGCGAGCTGGGGTATCGCCCCAATTTTGCCGGTCGATCGCTGCGCCGCGGCAAGTTTAAGACCGTCGGCGTCGCCATGTTCAACATTACCGGCACCGGCAACCTCGACCGTATGGAGGGCTTTGCCGCCGCGGCCGACAAACATGGCTATGCCATCACCCTCACTAAAGTAGACGGGCATCCGTATACCCTCGAGAGCGCATCGTCGCGCATGAGCGCGCTGCCGGTGGATGGCATGGTTGTGATCATGAATCGCATGCCGGCGGACTTTGGCACCTTCGAGCCGCTGCCCGGTATGCAGACGGTGCTCGTTACCATGCTGGAGCACCCGCTCTGTTCAACAGTCGATAACGACCAGTTCGATTGCTCGCGCCAGGTGGTCGAGTCCCTGCTGGAGCAGGGGCACAAGACCGTGCACTTTATCTCGTGCCCCGAGCGCTCGCTTTCGGGCATGCGTCGCGAGGAGGGCTGGCGCGAGACATTGCGCGCGCATGGTATTGAGCCGCCGCGACTCGTCCGTGGCGATTGGACGGCACAGAGCGGATATGCCGCCGGCCAGGTGCTTGCGGACGATTCGAACTGCACAGCCATTTATGCTTCCAACGATGCCATGGCCTACGGCTGCATTCGCGGGCTCGAGTCGCGCGGGAAGCACGTGCCCCAGGACGTAAGCGTGGTGGGTGTTGACGATAGTTTGGGCGATATCGTGCCCGATCGTCGCCTGACTACGGTGCGCTTTGACAACAAGCGCGTCGGCATGTGGGCGGTCGACAAGATTGCCGGCGCCGAGGGCGCTGCACCCGGTGTGGAGCACATGCTGTTTCCGGGTGTGCTCGTCGAGGGCGATACGGTGCGCGATATACGCTAGGGTGCGGACCTGTTTGGGTTGCCGCTAATTGTGTTTGAGAATGTTCAGATTGGTTTAAAAACCGTTCACGGGTGAAAAGCAACCGTTCATAGCTCGAAATTACGTTTTGCGCTGTTCTTTTTTGTTTGAATGTTAATGTTCCTGCCATACACAGCGCAGCGCGTATGCCCGGACGCGATGCTCTCCGTTGGTTCATATGTGAAAGGAACGCAATATGGCAACCAAAGAAGAAATCTCGATGGTTGGATTTGAGATTGTCGCATACGCGGGCGACGCCCAGACCGATCTGCTTGCAGCGCTCGATGCTGCTCGCGAGGGTGATTTTGAGAAGGCCGAGCAGCTGCACAAGGATGCCAGCGATGCACTTATCGGCGCCCACGACACGCAGACCAAGCTGCTTTCGCAGGAGGCCGGCGGCGGCGAGATGGAGATGACCTTCATCATGGCTCACGCTCAGGACACTCTCATGACCACCATGATCCTGGAGAAGCAGACCCGCTTTACCATCGATGCCTATAAGCGCATCGCCGCACTCGAGGCTAAGCTCGCCTAACGAGCTCTCACAACCAAGTCCCCTTCCAAAAGCTCTGCCGCTACCCGCGGCAGGGCTTTTCTGTTTACCCGGCACTTGGGGACGCTCCTTATCTGCCGGCAGTTTGGGACACTCCTGCCATGCATTCGATCCTTTGAGGATGGAAGAAACCGGGTCATTAGGTTTGCTGCGGTGCCGACTCGGTCTGTCGGTTACAAAACTATGCCGGTTTACTACGATGAATCGCATTCTTTCAACTATGGAAAGAACAGCGTTATCAAAGCCGCAGGTAGAAAGCTTGTCATTTTCTGCTAATAGCAAATGTGGTCGGTCCTATCGGTTTTATCGTAGTAAACCGGCATAGTTTTGAAATGGCACTATTCGACTAGCAGCGTTATGGAGCTTCTGCACGCCCTCCCGTTCGGTTTTTCGATGGGTGGGTATACTTTCCACCGCAATACAGGCCGGAATGAGGAGGCATCCAAATGCCGGATAACGGGTCAATACAAAAAAGAGACGCGCACGAGATGGCTCATGGGCGTCCTGTCCAGATAACCGAGCACACGACGGTAACCGAGCTGCAGCCCAGCCTGTCCGATGTCGTGTGCGCAAACAAAAAGCTGCAGATTGGCTTTATCGTTGCACTCGTGGTACTGGCGCTGCTGTCGGGCTTTGTGGCTCGTCCGCATTTTGCCGATACCAAAACATGGGACTCCACCATCGAGGTCATCGACCAAAAGAAGGGCAACGTTTTGGCGCTCACGACCTCGTGCGTGGCGCTGTCTGCGGGCATTACCGCGCTGCCGGGTGATACGGGAACGCCGGTTGCCGAGCAGCTCGCGCAGCTTTCGGGTAACTTGGGCATCGTGCTTGCCGTGCTCTACCTAGAGAAATATTTGCTCACGATTTTGTGGTCGGTTGGCTTGGGCATCTTAATCCCGTTTGCGCTGGTGCTCTTTGCGGTCTCGCTTGGCATTCACGGACGCTGGAGCACGAGCGCTGTCCTGCGCCGCGTGGCGACCCGCGTGCTGGTGGTTGCCGTGATCGGCATGGCCTTGGTGCCTGCAAGCGTATGGGTGTCGCAAAAGGTCGACGAGACGTATCGGGTGAGCATCGAAGCGGCCGAGCAAAAGGCGGCCGACGCTGCGGGTGCGGCAGACGGCAATAGCTCCAAAACGAGCAAGAAAAAGTCCGAGTCCACAGAATCCAAGAACGTGCTTGAGCAGCTTGCCGACGGTGCCTCGGGTCTTGTCGCGTCGGTGACCAACGGCGCCAAACAGATGACCGATGAGATTGTGCAACAGGTGACCGATCTGATCGAAGGCGTCATCGTGATGATTGTGACTTCGTGCGTTATTCCATTGCTGGTGCTCGCGGCGTTTCTGTGGCTGGGGCACACGCTGCTGGGGATCGATATTTCCGGCCCGGCGAACTATTTAACGGGACGTTTTCTGAGCGCTCCGTCCAAACATGCCAAGAAGAGCGGGCAGTCTGAGTAGGCGGCAAAGCGATCTTTGGAAGATCAACCGTAAGAAGGGCGGCCGAGACACGTTCTCGGCCGCCCTTTTGTTTGTTGAACACATGGTCGCTACGTCTGCGCCGGGCTCAAACGGTCGGCAATCAACCGTAAACGGTATTTGTTCAAAAAAGAACAAAGTTAAACAAATAATGGTTGCAACCTATGTTCGAATGTGTTCAAATAAACATGAACAGTGAAGAACCGCACATTCAGATGCCCGGACCTGAGCGCGATTCAACACTTCCAAACAGAAACTACGCACCTGCGTATCTCTCAAGGAGGATGTCATGAGGGTTGTAATCGCTTCCGATGCCGACGGTATGTCGATGAAGGAGTCCATCAAGGAGATGCTCATCGCTGACGGTCACGAGGTCGTCGACTATTCCGAGACCCCTGCTGCGGACTTTGTCGATTCCGCGACCGCCGTTGCCAAGGACCTGCTGGAGCACAAGGATTCCCAGGGCTTCGCATTCGATAAGTACGGCGTCGGCTCCTATATGGCCGCCGTCAAGATCAAGGGCATGGTCGTCGCCAACATTTCCGACGAGCGTTCCGCCTACATGACCCGCGAGCACAACGGCTCGCGCATGGTCACCATGGGCCCGGGCGTTGTGGGCACCGAGGTCGCCAAGAAGATCGCCCGCGAGTTCCTGCGCGCCCAGTACGCCGGCGGCCGTCACCAGATCCGTGTCGACATGCTCAACAAGATGGCCTAACGAGAGCCACCGAGAACTCGAACTTCTATCTCAACTTGTGAATTCAGACGAAAGGACGTTCTGATGAAGAAGACCATCGCAATCGGTTGCGACCATATCGTTACGGACGAGAAGATCTATCTGGCCGACCGCCTGGAGCAGGCTGGCTACAAGGTGCTCGACTGCGGCACCTACAGCCACACCCGTACGCACTATCCCATCTACGGTAAGGCCGTGGGCGAGGCTGTTGCCAGCGGCAAGGCCGACTTTGGCGTGGCCCTGTGCGGCACCGGCATCGGCATCACCAACGCCGTCAACAAGGTTCCCGGCGCTCGCTGCGCCCTGGTTCGCGACATGACCTCTGCCCTGTATGCCCGTCGCGAGCTCAACGCCAACATCGTGGGCTTTGGCGGCAAGATCACCGGCGAGTTCCTGATGGCCGATATCATGCTTGCCTTCCTGGAGGAGCCCTACGAGAAGACTCCCGAGCACGACGCCCTGATTGCCAAGATCGACGCCTGCAATAAGGCCGACGCCGAGGCTCAGGCTGACCCGCACTTCTTTGACGAGTTCCTCGAGAAGTGGGACCGCGGCGAGTATCACGACTAAGGGGGTTCCGGCGTTTTAACAAACGCCGGACCGGTCGACGCTGCGAAGCCATCTGGCGGGCAATCTGCCGCTCAGCTTCGACGGCATGACCAGAAGGTCAATGCCGTCTCGCTTCACGGCACCTTGCCTCGCCAGCTGGCTTCTCGCTGATGTCTGAGTGACCTGTGGGGTTACCGCTGTTGTTGCGAAGCGTTCTGGTATGGCAAGTTGCTCCGATAACACGTTTGCTTGCTTGGCTTGAGTGCTTCGTTTTGGCGGCCCCCGGCATTCTGCAGCTTTTCAATTGACGGCTCGCGTTTCTGTGAGGGGGCGCGGGCCGGTTTTCTATCAGCCCCACTGACTTGGCGGGCTGTCGTAAGAAAGGGAAGGCTCCTATGGAGTTTGTTCTTGATAACGGTTCTATCCGCGTAGCACTGAGCACGGCTGGCGGATCGTTCACTTCTATTGCGGCCAACGGCCGTGAGTACCTGTGGCAGGGTGACCCGGCGGTCTGGTCGGGCCAGGCACCCATTTGTTTCCCGATCTGCGGCGGCCTTCGCGACGGTCACGCAATGACCATGGGCGGCCGCGAGGTTAGGCTCGCCCGCCACGGCTTTGCGCGCAAACAGGAGTGGAAGCTCGAGGAACAGAGCGACAACATGGTTGCACTGAGCCTAAGCTCTGCCGACCATGCCGAGCTGCTCGAGCAGTACCCGTATCCGTTTAAGATCGTTGCTCGTTACACGATCGATGCGGCAAAGGTGGCCGTGTCGTACGAGGTGACCAATGAGGGCACCGAGGACATGCCGTTCTTTGTGGGCGGTCACCCTGGCTTTAAGTGCCCGCTTGACGAGGGTGAGTCCTATGACGACTACGAGCTCCGTTTTGAGCAACGCGAGGCCGCCGAGCTCTGTACTGCCGTTCCCTCGACGGGCCTGATTGATGTTGAGCATCGCAGCAAGAACCCCATGATCGGCCAGAACCTGCCGCTGACCCACGAACTCTTCGACTTCGCGGAGACCATCTTCGACGTGCTCGAGAGCCGCGTGGTTACGCTGACCAAGAAGACCGAGGACAAGGGCGTGCGCCTGACGTTCCCCGATATGCCGTACCTGATTGTGTGGAGCAAGCCCGAGGGCGACTTTGTGGCCGTGGAACCGTGGGGCGGCCTGTCCACCTGCTCCGACGAGGACGATATTCTGGAGCACAAGCGTGGCTGCCTGGTGGCCAAGCCGGGGGAGACCGTTACCCGCGGCTTTGAGATCGAGATCCTTTAACGAGCTATCGTATGTTTGGGGCGGGTCATGCCGCCCCGGAACAGGAGTTCAACATGATTCTGACCGTTACCATGAACCCGTCGATCGATACGTGCTATCAGCTCGACAAGCTGATCATCGACGACGTTAACCGTGTGACGCCCGAAAAGACCGCTGGCGGCAAGGGCCTCAACGTGAGCCGTGTTCTGCTGCAGTTGGGCGACGATGTGCTCGCGACCGGTTTGCTCGGCGGCCACATGGGTGCCTATATGGCCGAGCTTATGGATGCCGACGGCGTCAAGAACGACTTTGTGCCCATCGCCGGTGAGACGCGCATTTGCCTGAATATTCTGCACGAGGGTAATCAGACCGAGCTGCTGGAGAGCGGCCCGCAGATCGCCCCGGCCGAGCTCGAGGCCTTTACGGCCAAGTTCGCCGAGCTTGCAGCGAAGGCGGACGTTGTGACGCTTTCGGGCTCGCTGCCGCGTGGCGTCGATGCTGGCTACTATGCTGAGCTCGTCAAGATCGCCGAGGAGGCGGGCGCCAAGGTGCTGCTCGACACCTCGGGTGCATCGCTGGAGGCCGCGCTGGAGTCCGACGCTAAGCCTGAGCTCGTAAAGCCCAACCTGACCGAGATTAACGGCCTGCTGGGTACGTCCTTTACGACCGAAGATGTCGATGCCCTACGCGAGGCGCTTGCCGCCGATGACCGTTTTGCCGGTATCCCCTGGGTTGTCGTTTCGATGGGCGCTGCCGGTTCGGTGGGCTTCCATGGGGGTCGCGCGTTCCGCGCCAAGACGCCCGCGATTGCGGCTGTGAATGCGACGGGTTCCGGCGACTCGACCATCGCCGGCTTTGCGCATGCCATTGCTGCTGGTGCCGACGACGTCACGGTGCTCAAGACCGCCAATACCTGCGGCAAGCTTAACGCCATGGATCCCAAGACCGGCCACCTGGTCATGGACCGCTGGGACGAGATCTACAACAACGTTGTCGTGACTGAACTGTAGGGTTACGCGGTTTTACCAAACGCCGTAGCGGCTCGACGCTGCAAACGCCCCTAAGCGGCAATCTGACGTTCAATCGTCGGGCATGACCAGAAGGTCAATGCCCTCCTCTTTCACGTCACCTTGCTCGCTTAGGGGCGTTTTCGCTGACAATGCCAAGACATCGGCGTTGCCTTGGTCGC
>NZ_QSPG01000006.1:16354-135627 GCF_003436395.1 Collinsella sp. TM06-3
AATGCCAAGACATCGGCGTTGCCTTGGTCGCAAGTAGTCATTGGGGACGTTCTTGTTTGACTAGTCATTTAAGAACGTCCCCAATGACTAGCCAATAAAACGGCGCCCGTCGGCGATGTTGCCGGCGGGCGCCGTTGTCTTGCAGGCGGAATGATCTGTTTTCCTCCGTCCCCAAGGGATCATTACAGTGAGTCGATAAAGCGCTGCTGGGCGGCGCGTCCGTCCTCGTCCCACTTAAAGACTCCGGCGTTGTCGAGCACGTGGCTAAACACCACGCCGACCTCCTCATGCAGGATGTCGATGGCGTTATCCGCCGTAAGCTCGTTCGCGCGGCGAGCAAAGACGTCCTCCGCCCATGCGGCGTGGCTGCGGCAAAGGTCGTCGCTCTCGAGAGCGCAGGCAAGATCGTAGCTGGCATCGGCCTTGGCCGCCAGCAGGTGCTCGCGGACAGCACCGAGCTCGGGAACCAAGCGCGGCGGCAGAATGGCCAGGCCCATGACCTCGATCAGGCCGATGTTCTCCTTTTTAATATGGTGGTACTCGGCATGCGGGTGGAACACGCCCAGCGGATGCTCGTCGGTCGTGATGTTGCAGCGAAGCGCCAAGTAGGCCTCGTAGATCTCGCCTCCGGCATTGCCGCGGGAGTCGACGCGGCGGATGACGGGCGTCACGGTGTTGTGCGCCACGCCATCGGCTGTGCGTGCGATGACGCCCACCGACTCATCGGTCCACTCGCGCCAGGCGAGGATAATCTTCTCGGCGGCATCGAGCAGCTGGGCGCGGTCGTGCGAGCGCAGGCGCAGCACCGAGAGCGGCCACTGCAGCACGGTGCCGCTGACCTGGTTAAAACCGGGCACGCTAAACTGCGAGACCTCGGCGGCGTGCATCATGGGGAACTCGTGCGCGCCACCCTGGAAGTGGTCGTGCGACAGAATCGAGCCGCCCACGATAGGCAGGTCGGCGTTGGAGCCGATGAAGTAATGCGGGAACAGGTCCACAAAGTCGAGCAGGCAGGTCAGGCCCTTGCGGTCGACGTGCATCGGACGATGCTCGGAGCTCATGGCAATGCAATGCTCGTTAAAGTACGCGTACGGGCTGTACTGGAAACCCCAGCGCTCGCCGTTGAGCTGGATGGGGATAATGCGCAGGTTCTGGCGAGCGGGGTGAGCGCCGCCGTCGGCTGCGGCGGAGCGTCCGGGATAGCCCTCGTTTTCGATGCAGAGCTGGCAGGCGGGATACTTCTCGCCCGTGTTCTTTGCGGCACCAGCCGCGGCGATATCGCGTGGGTCCTTCTCAGGCTTGGAGAGGTTGATGGTGATCTCAAGATCGCCCCAGTTGGTGGGGGTGCTCCATTTGATGTTGCGCGCGATGGCGGCACGGCGCACGTAGCCGGCGTCGCAGCACAGGCCGTAGAACCAGTCGGTTGCGGCGCGGGGCTCGTTGACGCCCATGCGTCCGTTGAACTCCTCGTTTACAACCGAAGGCCTCGGCATGAGCGCACCCATGATGCGCATGGCGATGCGGTCGCGGCCTGACGCCGTGTCCTCGGCGGCACCGTTGGTAACGGCGGCCTCGGAAAGCGCGGCAAGCGTGCCTTCAAGATCAAAGTCGGGCAGGGTATTGGGGTGCAAGAGCGAGAGTTTCTCAACCTGGAGCGCCCAGGCCATATCGAGTGCGGGACCCGTGGCGCCGATGCACTCCAAAATGGTGTTGTATGCCCAGATCCGGTCGTCCTGGCCGATCATCGATCGGTGGATGGCGTACTCGATCAGGTTCTGCGCGGCCTCTCGCACGTCAGTCATTACAGCCATGCCGCGTAAGCCCCCTTGTCAGAGATGGCGTAGTGACGGGCAGAGCCCTCGCCCAGCCAGCCGTTCATCTTGGCAATGAAGGTGTCGACCAGATCGAGCGGCACGAAGGCCTGGATGGTGCCACCAAAGCCGCCACCGTGGATACGGACGGCGCCGCGGCCGTCGAGCACGTGCTCGGCCAGCGCCAGGGCATACATGGAAGGCTGCTCGGAACCCAGCTTGGCAACAACATTCTGCAGGTACATGGCAGAGCTGGCGCCGGACTCGCGCGTCAGGACCAGGAACTGGTCAATGTCGCCAGCGTTCAGGGCTGCCCAGCGCTTGTCGACCAGGCCGTTCTCGTACCAGTAGTGAACGGCACGCAGGCAAGCGCGGTCGCCCAGCTTGGCGCGCAGCTCGGGGAGCTTGGCGTCAAAGTCGGCAACGTTGACCTCGCACAGGCGTGCCTTGCCAAACTCGGCGGCGACGTCCTGCATCTCGCGCGGAACGGCGGCGTAGTCGTCGGTAGCCGCCACATGGTCGGCGCCAACCTTAACGAGCACGAGCGCATAGCCGTGATCCTCAAAGTTGAGCTCGAGCTTCTGGGTCTTAGGCTGAGCCTGATCCTCAAAGTCCATGTAGGCGAGGCCGCCCAGGCACACAGCCGCCTGATCCATAAGACCGCAGGGCTTGCCGTAATAGTTGTTCTCGGTGCGCTGGCTCATCTGGGCGAGCGCGACGGGCTCAATGGCGGGCGCGCCCCAGAGCGTCTCCATGGCGCAGCCGTAAGCCGCCTCGACAGCGGCGGAGCTAGAAAGGCCGCCACCCGAGGGGACGGAGCAGGTAAAGGCAAAGTCGAAGCCCTGGGGCTCAACGCCCAGAGCAGCGATTTCGTGGGCCATACCGCGCACGAGGCTTGCGGACGTGCCCTTCTCGGACTCTTGAATATCCAGCGTGTCGAGCGTGATCTCAAACGTAGGATAGCCCTCGTCGGCGACGCGAACCTTGTTGGAATCGGTCGCCACGGCAATGCCGTCGACGGCGACATCGAGCGAGCCGGCGATAACGTGACCGCCCTCGTGATCGGTGTGGTTGCCGCTGATCTCGGAACGGCCGGGCGCGTGCACATAGAGCACCTGGCGATCGCCGATGGGGCCAAACTCCTCCTCAAACAGCTTGGTGAGCGTGGCGAGTGTCTTTTCGTCGGGGGTGGTCATGAGGGTCCTTTCCTTGGCGCATGCTGACGAGTTTTCCGTCGTAGTGAGTACGTTAACAATCTGAAGTGGCATAAACTCAGCATCTACGATGCCGCACGTTACGGGCTATGTTAACGTACTCATAACACAACACTTATCACTTTTTGAGAATCTGGTAATCGGTAGAAATCCAGCCGTGAACGGTATTGCCGTATGGACTTATAGAGCAGAAGAGTTGCGGATTGAAAAAGTAGAGTACGTTAACATGCGTCCGACGATAGCGGGCTTCGGCGCGGGGCGTATTTCTGCCCGGGCCGGCATGCACGCTATTCAGATCTCGCGAGGGTGAAGGTGATCCTGTGGTAAGGCGCCCGTCCAACGATACAGGTACGCGTCCGGTCTCCATGGCCGACGTCGCCCGCGCTGCTGGCGTTTCGCAGCAGACGGTTTCGCGCGTTGCCAACGGCCTCCCTAACGTCAACGAGCAGACGCGCCAGCGCGTGCAAGCCGCCATGCAGGAGCTCGGCTTCCGTCCGAGTTATGCCGGTCGCTCGCTGCGCGACGGCCGTTACCATTCGGTCGGTCTGTGCGTCAACGATGTCACCAAGTTTGGGAACCTCTCAATGATCGACGGCATCGCCAGCGCAGCTCGCGAGCATAATTGCGCCATCACGCTGGTCGAGATGTCCAAGACCGAGGAATTCTCGCTTGCCGAGGCAACGCGTCGTATGGCCGCGCTGCCCGTGGACGGCATCATCATCGGCATGAGCCGTATGGCGCCCGATTTTGAGACGTTTGATCCGTTACCGGGTATCGGCACGGTTATCGTCACCATGTATGCGCACCCGCGGGTGACTACGGTCGACTCCGATCATTACGGCTGCTCGCTGTTGCTTATGGACCATCTGTTTGAGCTGGGGCACGAGCAGATTCGCTATATTGGCGGCCCGTCGTTCTCGGTCGACGAGCAATTTCGTCGCGCCGGTTGGCAGGATGCGCTCGAGCGTAAACACATCGAGCCGGCAGAGCCGCTCGAGGGCGACTGGTCTGCCAACAGCGGTTACGAGGCCGGCAGATATCTGGCCGAGCACGATCGCACCATGACGGCGATTTACGCGGCAAACGACCAGATGGCAAATGGCGCAATTGCAGCGCTGCGTGATAGCGGTCTGCGCGTGCCTGAGGACGTGAGCGTGGTAGGCGTCGATGACTCGCTCGATGATTTTGTCGCGCATAACGAGCTCACGACCGTGCGATTCGATCTACATCAGCGCGGGCGCGAGGTATTCGAGCATGCGGTTCCCGAGGCGGGTACGGCGGGCAAAACCGTTGCCATTCGTATTCCCGGTCAGCTCATTATTCGACATAGCACGGCGATACCACGCTCATAGTTTGCGCAGGTAAACGGCGATTTATCGTATTTCAATAACAATCGGTATGGATGCCGGCAGATAACAGCTGGGATACTACCGAGTGTTATGATAGACGGGTTCTTTTGTCTATCTAGGAGGCTTTGCCTGATGGAGATCACCAAGGATATCCGCTACGTTGGCGTCGACGATCACGACATTGACCTGTTCGAGGGCCAGTACGATGTGTCCGAGAACGGTATGGCATACAACAGCTACGTTATCTTGGGCGAGAAGATCGCTGTCGCCGATTCGGTCGATGGCGGATTTGTCGACGAGTGGCTCGGCAACCTCGAGACCGTACTCGACGGCCGCACGCCCGACTACCTGGTCATCCATCACATGGAGCCCGATCACTCCGCCGGCATCGCCGCCTTTATGGAGCGCTATCCCCAGGCGCAGATTGTGGCAAGCATGGGCGCCTTCCGCATGATGGTCAACTACTTTGGCACCGACTTCCCCGAGCGCAAGATGGTTGTCAAAGAGGGTGACGTGCTTGATCTGGGCGGCCACAGCCTGACCTTTGTCGGCGCCCCCAACGTTCACTGGCCCGAGGTACTCTTCTCCTACGAGGCTACCGATAAGGTGCTCTTTAGTGCCGACGGCTTTGGCAAGTTTGGCGCCAACGACATCGAGGATCCGGAAGGGTGGGCCTGCGAGGCGCGCCGTTACTACTTTGGCATCGTGGGCAAGTTCGGCAAGTTTGTGCAGGCCGTGCTCAAGAAGGCCGCCGATTTGGACATCCAGGTCATCTGCCCGCTCCACGGTCCTGTGCTGACCGAGAACCTGGGCTACTACCTCGACACCTACAACACCTGGTCGAGCTATCAGCCCGAGGACGAGGGCATCACCATTGCCTACGCGAGCGTCTACGGCCACCTGAAGGCCGCCGTCGAGGAGCTCGCCGCAGCGCTCGAGGCTCGCGGCCAGAAGGTCTCCGTTTTTGACTTGGCTCGCGACGACATGGCCGAGGCCGTTGAGGACGCGTTCCGCTATGACCGTCTGGTACTCGCTTCCATTACCTATCAGGGCGAGATCTTCCCATTCATGAGCACCTTTATCCATACGCTTGCCGAGCATGCCTACCAGAACCGTACGGTGGCGCTCGTCGAGGGCGGCTCCTGGGCGCCCGCAGCTGCCAAGATTATGACCAAGGAGCTCGAGGGTATGAAGGACATCACCCTGACGCAGAACAAGGTGACCGTCCTGGGTTCGCTCAACGACGCCTCGCGCGCTCAGATCGAGGCCCTCGCTGACGAGCTCTCCAAGTAGCGATACGTTCACGTTTAACGCTCAAACCACCACAAAGGGGACGGTGAACCTTTGTGGTGGTTTTTGTTTAAGCGCCGGCGATGAGGAGATTTGGGCGGGCGTTGTCGACGATCTCGGCGATTGAGGTGGCGACGGCGTGATCGGGGTCACGGTCCATCACGATGGCGTTGACGTCGGTCAGCTCGGCAAAGCGGTACATGCCCCGTCCGTTGACCTTACTGGCGTCCATGAGGGCCACGCTTTGGCGGGCGGCGCCAATCATGGCCGTTTTGGTCTCAGCCATCTGGGGAAAGTCGGTGGTAAAGCCGCAGCCGGGAACGAAAGCGCCAGGGCACATGACGGCAAGATCGGCGTGGACCATTTGGAGCGCCTGCATGGTAAGTGGGCCGTACAGATAGCGATGACCTTTGCGCAGCGCCCCGCCCAGCATGACGACATCGACCGAGGGCATGCTCTCGTCGATGTAATCGGCAATGGTGATGTCGGCCGTGATGACGGTGATGCCGTCGCGCTGGTCGAGCAGGCGGATAAATTCGAGCGCGGTGGTGCCCGAGTCGACAAGCAAGGTGTCACCGTCGCTGACGAGTTCGATGGCGCTTTGCGCGATGGCCTGCTTGGCGGCGACATTGACGTTGATACGGCGATCCTGGGTGGATACGGTCAGTCGCTTCTGGAGCGACACAGCGCCACCATGCGTGCGGCGCAGCTTGCCGGACTCGGCGAGCGCATCTAGGTCGGCGCGGGCGGTAACGGAGGACACGCCAAAGGTCTGGGCGATTTCTGCTACCTGCACCGAGGCGTTATGCTCGAGCATCTCCATGATGGCGGAACGACGCTCATCGGCGAAAGCTCGGGTTGTTGCATGGGTCATATTCGCTCCATCATCGTCTGAAATTTGCAGGAATTGTGTTGAGTCTATTTTCGTTCATTTTCTTTTTAAGTAAGAAAACGCCTTTCGATTACTTACTTTTTCTATAAAAGAAAGATGATCAAGGCTCGAAACTCAATTTCGAACACGCGCGCTCGGGTTCGATCCCTTCCGTTTGCTTTTCAAAAATGAAGGTTGGACCTCGCGCGATGACAATATCTCGCACATGCATACCCGCTGAATTTCATACAATGAGCGCAGCAAAACGCAAGGTAAAACGCCTTGTGAACAACTACGCCCGATGTCCAGATGCGGGCGAGGGAGAGGAGCAAACGCTCATGGCACTTGTTACCACCGAAAAGATGCTCAAGGACGCTCAGGCCGGCCACTACGCCGTCGGCGCGTTCAACGTCGAGAACCTCGAGTTTGTTATGGCCGTTCTGGCCGCTGCCGAGGAGACCAAGTCCCCCGTCATCATGCAGACCACCCCGGGCACGATTAAGACCGCTGGTCTGGACTACTTCTACGGCATGGTCAAGGCTGCCGCCGAGCGCGCTTCCGTGCCCGTTGCCCTGCACCTTGATCACGGCGATGGCTATGACCGCTGCATGCAGGCTTTCCGCACGGGCTACACCTCCGTCATGATCGACGGTTCGCACGAGTCCTTCGAGGACAACATTGCCCTGACCAAGTCCGTCGCCGATGCTGGCCGCGCCATGGGCGTGCCCGTCGAGGCCGAGCTCGGCAAGGTTGGCGGCAAGGAGGACGACGGTCCCGCGGTTGAGGGCGAGAGCCCCTACACCGATCCTGCCGAGGCCAAGGAGTTCGTCGAGCGCACCGGCTGCACCTCGCTGGCCATTGGCGTTGGCACCAGCCACGGTGTGTACACGAGCGACCCGCACATCGAGCAGTCCGTGGTCAAGGCCATCCGCGACGCCGTCGACGTACCGCTGGTTCTGCACGGCACCTCCGGCGTGCCCGATGAGCAGGTTGCCGAGGCCGTGAAGAACGGCATCTGCAAGGTTAACTACGCCACCGAGCTGCGTCAGGCCTACACCAAGGGCTTCATGGCCTACATGGCCGAGAACCCCGCCTGCTTCGATCCCAAGAAGCCGGCCAAGGAGGGCATGCGTGAGATCACCGAGCTGGTTAAGATCCGCATGACCAACCTCAACTCTGTGGGCAAAGCAGAGTAACAGCAAGGGTACTCCGACTCGCTACATATCCCGGGGAGGGACGGGGGCTTAGTTCCCCAATCGTCCTCGGGCATGCAAAAAGCCTCGCTGCGCACTTCGTGCGGCGAGGCTTTTTGCCCCCTGCGGAAAGATTGGAGAACTAAGCCCTCGTCCCTCCCAGGTTGACCTACTCGAGGTCGTCGCCCTTGTGGCGTTAGGTCTGAAAATAATAAGAAGCCTTCGCGCTGCGGAATGATTTTGGAAACTAAGTACGGGGACCCGCCCAAGCCGTCCTGCTCAATCGCCCTTGTGGCGTTGGGGCGGAAAGGGTGGGGCGCGTGGGTTATTTGGTTGTTAGGGTTAGTAGGTCGTTGGGGGTTTTGAGGTTGTAGGTGGCGTTTGGGATATCTTGGTGTGATCCCCATGCTGCTCGGGCAAAACTGACCCCTGCCGAAGTTGCGCATTGTTCGTCGTAGACGGTGTCGCCAACGTAGACGACGTTGCCAGGATTCGCGCCCGCACGTCGGAGATATTCGAGCATGGGTGCGGGTGCGGGTTTATGTTCGGTTGTGTCTTCGACAAGGATGATGTGCTCAAAATACTTATCGAAACCAAGGGGTGCAATTTCTTTTGCGTATTCGTCGCGCGCACGTGAGGAGACGATGCCAAGTTTGCAGCCGCTATCGGCGAGTGTTGCGATGACTTCAAGCAAACCTGGAAACACGCTGATGGTGCTTTTAAAGCTGGCGGCAACTTGGCACCAGCGATCCAACGTTGCCTGCGAGTAGATCCCAAGTTTCTCAAGGGCATCCTTGCCGGGTATGCCGAGGGCAAAGTCAAGCTCGTGTCGGGGAAGCGTTTTGCTGGTCTCTTCTTGGACAATCTGGACAAGCGACGACAGAACGCTTTCTTCTGTATCTGCCAATGTCCCATCAACGTCAAATACGATATGGTCAAAGTGCTTCATATGATTGCTCCTCTCTGTTGTTTGCCTGCAAGTTTGATGCAGTGACAGAAGAAGGGTTAGCGGGATTTCTGCCTGGTGCTATCGAGATTCTGCCTCGCTGCTCGATAGCTCGAAGGAGTGCACCCCATTTGTTCTTTAAATACCTGGCCAAGATGGCTTGCTGTTATAAATCCGCATTGGCGCGCGACTGTCTGTACCGTTCGCGTGGTGTGTGCCAAAAGTTCGCAAGCACGGTTTATGCGGTATGCGCGTAGATATGCCGCCGGGGTCGTTCCTGCACAAGTTTCGATAATGCGGTAACACTCTCTTTCGCTTACGCCGGCTGCAGATGCCATCTGGGGCACATCTATAGCGGCTGCATAGTTTGCGCGGATAAAGTCCAGGATTGCCTTGAACTGTACGTCGCGGCTGGTCATCCAAGAGGCGCCGTCGGAAGAAAAGAGCGGTTCGGCCTTGGCGTTAATCTGAATCCAGAGCTCTGACAAACTATTTCGAAGCGCCATCTCGTTCTGCGGCCGTTGAAGGTCGTGGCTAAAGGAGCTCTTCAGCAAATCGATAAAGGGCATATCGTCGGGATTGGTGGGCGACCATTTGAGCACATCGACGCCTCGACATTGAAGCAATGGGTTGATGTAGCGCTTTTGGAGACGTCCCGCGGGATCGCCGAGCATCGACGGCTGAAAGATATGCAGCATTTGAATGGCTGGCGCCGAATTGGGTGATTGCAGCGTGCTGTGCAAAACGCCGCCGTTGATAAAGCCGGCGGACCCTTCCTCAAAGCGTACGTGCTCATGAGCCGCGTGCGTTCGATAGTCAATCGCTCCCTGCTCCATGTAGAAAAGCTCAACTTCGGAATGCCAGTGCCAGGGGACGGAATTGCCCGGATAGCGAGCGAATTCTGCGCGTTCGGCAATATAGGGCCAGTCTTCGGCGGTCTCGGGAAACGCTTCCTCGCGTCCTCCGCGGTGCAATTCTATGTGATCCATGTTTCGCATGGCATCAGTATAAAGCGCGATGGGCTTAGATTGCTCTTGCCTGTTCGGGGAACGCCTTGTCTAGGGATGCTTGGAGCTTTTCGAAGGATGCTCGTAAGTTGAGGCTCTGATCGGCTGAGCGCTTGGTTTTTGTGGTGGGGGAGTCGAGGAGGCCGTTTCTCTGTGTCGGGGGGAAGGAGAAAAGGTTTGCATGTTTTAGGGATGGCTGCTGTGCTGCGTCATTGGAAGAATGCATGCTTTTGCGGCCTCCTCGATATCCACCAAAAGGATGCGCTCGGGGTTTGCTGCTAGGTCCCGTGCGCTGGCTACATTATGCCGCGGCTGCCGCAAAGAAGCGCTAAAGAAAGGCTTAACCTGGTTTGGTGTTACGATGAAACTGCAGGTCAGAGGTATCGAGTAACACTCTTGAAAGGTTTTGAGCTTAAGGGCTTTCTAAGGTTTGTGACGTGGATGTGGCGCGGACGTGCGTAGCGTGTGAATGCTCGCTGTTAGCGCTGCGGCTCTGTGGCGCGCACCTGCTCGATGACCTTTTCCATCGTGGCGTCGATGCGGTCTTTTTTGAGTTCGCATTCCCAGATGGTTATGGGCGTCCAGCCCATTTGAGTGAGCGCTGCCACAGCAGCACGGTCGCGCTCGACGTTGCGACGGAACTTTGCCTCCCAAAACTCAACGTTGCGCTTGGGCTGGCTTGGGTTGCACTTGGGGCAGCGGTGCCAAAAGCAACCGTTGACGAAGATGGCGATCTTGCGGCCGGGGAAGGCGATGTCGGGCTTGCCGGGTACCTTCCATTCCAAACGATAGCCCGTAAGGCCCGCGGCCCGTAGGCGCTGACGTACGAGCAGCTCGGGCTTGGTGTTGGCGCGCTTGTTGCCCTTCATGGACTTTTTGATGGCGGCGCGACGGCGGACCAGTTCGCGCTCGTCAGCGGAGAGGTCCGAGGTATCGATGCCGTCGAGCAGACCGGGCTTGGGACGCTTTTTGCTGCGGCGTTTAGGTGCGCGCTTGGGTTTGGTGGCGGGTTTGTCGGTTGTGTTGGGCGCGGCGTCATCGGCGGAGCTTGCCTCAAGCCGATCTTCCTTTAACTCAATCAGAGCATCAATGAGCCCCTTGTCGGCGGGCATCCATTCCACCGTGGCAAGCGAGGTGCGTGGAATCCAGCGGATATCAAGCTGGCGGTCGTGTTTCTGGGGCTCATCGGATTCATCGGCGAGCGAGCAGTAGTAACACTCCATGGAGAGATGAAAATCGGGGTAGTCATACTCAACGGTGTAGAAATCACGCAGGTTGGTGACTTTTACCTGTAGCTCTTCCATAAGCTCGCGGCGCACGGCGTCTTCGGGTGTCTCGCCGCGCAGAAGTTTGCCGCCCGGGAACTCCCATAGTCCCTGCATGTCGCCGTAGCCGCGCTGCACGGCAAGCAGCTCGTCAGATCCTTCCTTGCGAATGATCCCAGCGGCAACATGAACAGTCTTCAACAGGAGCCCTCTCTCAACATCAACACATGGCAGACTACGCTTACCTTACACAACGGTAAGGCAAGCGTAAGCCATATCGATGGTAGCCGACTCGGCTCCTTGCGACTATAGATGCCGTAGACTAATCGCAAGAAAGGACTCGGTATGCAAACCACGCACATGGCGACCCCGGTACTGGAGGTCGCGCATCTCGAAAAGGTATATGGAGCGCTGGGCAACGTGACCCGCGCGCTCAACGACGTCAGCTTTACCGTCAACCGCGGTGAGTTCGTTGGCATCATGGGCGCCTCGGGCTCGGGCAAGTCGACGTTGCTCAACTGCGTGTCGACCATCGATAGCGCCACGAGCGGCACCATTCGCATCAACGGCCAGGATGTGACGCGCATGAAGCAGGCCAAGCTTTCGCAGTTCCGCCGCGAGGAGCTCGGCTTTATCTTCCAGGATTCCAACCTGCTCGATACGCTCACGGCACGCGAGAACATCGCCCTGCCGCTCACCATCGCCCGCGCAAACTCGGCAGAGATCTCGACCCGCGTGCAGGATGTGGCCGCGCGCCTGTCCATCAGTCAGGTGCTCGACAAGTACCCCTACCAGATGTCCGGCGGCCAGCAGCAGCGCGTTGCCGCGGCTCGCGCGCTCGTCACCGACCCCACCATGATCATGGCCGACGAGCCCACCGGCGCCCTCGATTCCAAGAGCGCCCGCCTGCTGCTCGAGAGCCTGGAGGCCCTGAATCGCCGCCTGCGCGCCACCGTGCTCATGGTCACGCACGACAGCTTTGCCGCCAGCTACACGAGCCGTGTGCTGTTTATTCGCGACGGCAAGATCTTCACCGAGCTGCGCCGCGGCGACACCGACCGCCGAGAGTTCTTCGACCGCATTATGGAGGTCGTTGCCATGATGGGCGGTGAGGGCTCCGATGCTCTGTAAACTCGCTTGGGGTAACGTCCGCCGCGCCGGCCGCGATTACCTCGTCTACCTTTTGACGCTCACCTTGGGCGTCACCGTTTTCTATGCCTTTAACACCGTCTCGATTCAGGTCGATATTGCCGGCATTGAGGAGGAGGGCCTATCCGAGCTCATGGGTACCATGCTCGGCTACCTCACGTACTTTTTGGCCGGCGTCATGGCCTTTTTGATGGTGTATGCCAATAACTTCATCATGAAACGCCGCAAGAAGGAGTTTGGCCTGTACCAGGTGCTCGGCATGGGGCGCGGGCGCGTCGCCACGATCATGGCGCTCGAGACGGTGATCGTTTCGGTCGGCGCCTTTGTCGCCGGTATTGTGCTGGGCGTGGGGCTCTCCCAGCTCATGACGTTCTTTACGGCCTCGCTCTTTAAGACGCAGATCGCCAATTTCCGCTTCTTTTTCTCGGTGCATGCGTTCAACCTGACCCTTGCCTGCATGCTCATGATGTTTGTACTCACGTTACTGCTGAACCTGCGCGCCGTTCGTCGCACTAAGCTCATTGAGCTCATGGGTGCCGAGCGTCGCAACGAGAGCATCAAGACGCGCAATCCCTGGATCGCGATTGCCATCTTTGCTGTGGGCGTGGTGCTGGTGGGCGTGGCCTATTACCGTCTGCTGCGTGATGGGTTCCCGCTAACCGCGACGGACAGCAATCTGCAAGAGGCCATGAACCAGTTTGGCATTACGACCGTTATGGTTACAGTGGGCACCTTTGCCCTGTTCTGGGGCCTTTCGGGCATGCTTATCAAGCTGCTGCAGAGCCTACGCAGCGTGTATTGGCGCGGCCTCAACATGTTTACCGTGCGCCAGCTTGCGGCCAAGGTCAACACGGTGTGCTTTTCGATGGGCGTCATCGCGATGATCCTGTTTTTGGCCATTACCTCGGTGACGTGCGGTATGTCTATTGCCAACGTGATGAACGAGAATCTGGAGCGCTATAACCCTGTTGACGTATCTCAGACGTATGTCTATTACACGCCCGATAGGCTCGACTACTACAAGGAGTATGTCAATCCGTCTGAGGCCGATCGTATGGTGCTGGCAGATACAACGGTCGATTTGTACGCTGCATGGCATGGCGAGTGCAAGTCGGCGGACAACAACGACGAGACCGGCAAGAAGGTCAATATCGCCGATGTTGCCGGTGAGCATGTGCAGATCGATTCGTATCTGAGTTACCCGCTTGGCGGCTCGGGTCCCTCGGTGGTGGCAGGCGAGATGTGCAAGACCATGGGCGAAAAGCTTCCGAAGGCGCTCGAGGGCAGCAATGCCGATGATATGGGCCTGTTTGTGACGCCGGCGAGCCAGTACAACAAACTGCGCCAGATGATGGGCGAGGATCCGGTGAGCATTGGTCGCGACCAGTACGTGCTTACGTGTGATATGGGCGGCGAGCTGGGCGACCTGTACACCAAATACATGGCTGGGGGCCATACCCTCACCTTGGGCGGGCATACGCTCAAGCCCGCAACCGATAAGTCGGACGAGGACACGGCTGCCATCGCCAACTCGGCGATGGGCAGCAATCCCGGTACCGTGGTCGTAGCCGATGAGCTGTTGTCCCAACTTAATCTGCAGCCGTATTCCAGTAGCCTGCTCGTTAACTACAAACAGGGGATGGATGTGACCAAGGCAGACGAGAGCATTAAATACACCTTGCTCGACAATCTGCTCGTTGACGGCAAGGAGCCGGGGTCGTGGGGAGTCTTCATCACGCGTTCCGAGATGTACACGCAAGCAGCGCAGATGAACGGCATGATTAGCTATCTGGCCATCTACATTGGCTTTGTATTGGTCGTTGCATGCGCGGCGATTCTATCGATCCAGCAGCTCTCCAACGTGGCCGACGGCAGCCGCAGCTATCGCGTGCTGGCGCAGATCGGCTGCGACGACCGCCAGATTCGCCATTCGGTGATGGCGCAGCAAGCGGTGTTCTTCCTGTTCCCACTGGCAGTGGGCCTGGCGCACTCCTTTGTGGCGCTTAAGGTGATCATCGAGCTGGTGAGCATTTTCGGAAACATGAGCATCGGCGGCACGGTGGGCCTCACCTGTGCGATTTTCCTGGCAGCCTACGGCGGCTACTTCCTGGTGACCTACCTCATGAGCGCCGGCATGGTACAAGCTGCCATCGCCACCCGCTACAGCGAGTAGCAGACGGGCAAAACCGTCGCAAAACCAACGCAAACAACCGCCGCGGAGGGAGTCGGACTCCCTCCGCGGCGGTTTTTTGTCTATCGGATGCCTCTCAGATGCAAGTGAGTAGATTTTTTTGGATTTGCCGAGCACATCGTGACAAATGCTCGGTAAAACCGCAGGTCAGCGCTGTGGCGATTTGGGGTGTGCTCGGCTTCCTGCAAAAAGTCTACTCACTTGGTTTTTGCTGCTAGAAGACCGCCGCAAGGGAAAGCGGCTCCGTTGACGTTTGCCCAGATAAAACCTGCCAAAATAAACCTGTCCCTTTTTGGTAGGTTATCGCTTCCAAAAGTGGAGGATCAACGTCGTGCGGTTTTGCTGCTCGGTTTTGACCAGGATGTTGTGGATGTGGGTTTTGACGGTGCCCACGGCAAGGAATAGCTCGTCAGCGATCTCTTGGTTCGATTTGCCCAGCACAACCAGGCGCATGACTTCTGCCTCGCGTTTGGAGAGCTTGTAGGCGTTGCGATAGAAGGGCATCTGCTCTTCGATGTGTCGATCAAGATCGCTGACGTTCTTTTCTTCGGGTGCCTCCTGCATGCGAATCGAAAGCACGTGATAGGCGTAGGCGATGAGCAGAACCGCAAAGTAGCAAGCAAAGACATTCTCGCTAAAGTTGCGCTCGGACAGGTATAGCTGCAGCCAGGACGGTGCCAGGCTCATGGGGACCACCAGAATGTTATAGAAGTCCTCGGCAACGATGCAGCCGACCAGAATGGCGGCGATAATCAGGTGCTTTCGTTGGTTGTTAACACGTGCCTTCAGCTCAACCTTTGTGCTCTTGTGAGCCGTCCAAAAGATATATAGTCCCACAAAAATAAGGAATACCTGTCGCACCGTGTAGTAGAGCCACTGATGCATGGGGCCGTAGGGGACAGCGACGATAATCAGCGACTCGCACAGCAAAAACGTTAAGACGGGGATAGCGAACTGCTTTTTAGAATGCTTATCGAGTAAGTCCATGGCGATGGCCCAAATAAAAGCCTGTGAAGCGGTCGCCACAAGGGTCCGCATTACAGGCATGGTAATTGAGTAATAATCACTGGCCGGAAAACTCTGGTTTTGCAGCGTGTATTCAAAAAAGAAAATTTCGGTCATCTCGATGGCATAGCAAATAAAAACGCCGCTGCCATAGATAAAGAACTGTCGACGAGACGAGGCATAGGCGGCAAGCGAGAGCACCGCCGTCACAATACAGATAACCAGTATCGCTAAGGTATAGAAGAACATGAGCGTGTTCATCTGTCACCGTCCCATCTCATTTTACCTATGGCTGAGCCCTGTATATCTTGCGGGATATAGACGTCTCAACCCATCGTTTCATTGCGGATTAGGCGCCGAGATACAGAATAGCCGTATACCGTTCGCGGTTCCAGACGGTAAACCCCCTGCAAGTCCGCTACCTGCGGGTTTATATTGGATTAGAGAAGGTGTAACTCCGTGAACGGTCTTTAATCTCGAATAAACTAGGCAATAGTTACATATGGATGAATGATGGTCTTGTCAACACGAGGCGTGATGTACGAGCGCCTCATAGTAATAGTCGGCAAGACCGGCGGAAAGGAAATCGACATGGCGCTGCCTAAGGATTTCATCGACACCAACGACTTCACCAAAGAGCAGATCCTGGCTATCGAGGATCTTGGCCTGGCAATGAAGAAGGCCATCAAGGTTGACGGTTATTATCCGCACCTGCTCCGCAACAAGAGCCTTGGCATGATCTTCCAGCAGGTCTCCACCCGCACCCGACTTTCCTTCGAGACCGCTATGACCGACCTCGGCGGCCATGCTCAGTTCTATGGCCCTGGCACCATCCAGCTCGGCGGTCACGAGTCCCTGGGCGACACCGCTCGCGTCATGGGCGACCTGCTCGACATCATGATGGCTCGCGTTGACCGTCACAAGGACGTCGTCGGCCTCGCCGAGGGCTCCGCTGTGCCCGTCATCAACGGCATGTCCGAGTTCAACCATCCCACGCAGGAGATGGGCGACCTTATGACCATGCTCGAGAACCTCCCCGAGGGCAAGAAGATCGAGGACTGCACCCTGGCCTTCATCGGCGACGCCACCCAGGTCTGCGTCTCCCTCATGTTCATCGCCTCCAAGGTCGGCATGAAGTTTGTCCAGTTTGGACCTAAGGGCCACCAGGTCCTCGACGGCGGCCTGCACGTTGGCACCGTTGAGGAGCGCGCCGAGTTCGGCAAGCAGATGATGGCCATCGCCGAGGAGAACTGCAAGGTTTCCGGCGGCTCCATCGTCATCTCCGACGATATCGAGTGCATCAAGGGCGCCGACTTCGTCTACACCGACGTGTGGTATGGCCTGTACGACGAGGAGGTCTCGGGCGAGAACTACATGGATGTGTTCTATCCCAAGTATCAGGTCACCATGGACATGATGAACTTCGCCGGCGCAGGCTCCAAGTTCATGCACTGCCTGCCGGCCACCCGCAATGAGGAAGTCGTCGACGAGGTCATGGACGATCCTGAGCGCTCCCTGTGCTGGGTCGAGGCCGAGAACCGCAAGCACTCCATCCGCGCTCTCCTTGCCGCCCTGGGCAAGCGCACCCCGCTCAACGACGAGGGTGTCGAGTACTCCGCCAAGGCCGAGCTCCACGCCGCTCTCGAGGCTCTCGAGCAGCTCTAAGCCCCCAGGCTTCTAAACGCACGTTTGCGGGCGGCGGATGCTCGTCTCCTGTCGCCCGCTCACCGAGGCCCGGCAATTGCCTTAATATCTTAAGGGCCTCGATTTGTCCAAGACTGAGCGAAGGAGCTCATCATGAGCGACGGAAAGAAAAAGCTTTCCTTCTTGACGGTCATCTCGACCATCATCTGCGTCGTCTTCGTTTGCGAGGCCGCCGCTCCTGCTGCTGCCATTGGCAACCAGCAGTTCTTCTGGTGGATCTTCCTGATCCTGACCTTCCTGCTCCCTTATGGCATGGTTGTTGCCGAGCTCGGTACTACCTATGACGGCGAGGGCGGCATTTACGACTGGGTACGCGATGGCCTGGGCGACAAATGGGGCGCCCGCATTTCGTACTACTACTGGGTTAACTACCCGCTGTGGATTGCCTCGCTGGCTACCATGTTCCCCGACATTTTGGGCATGGTCTTTGGCGTCGAGTTCAACTTGATCGCCAAGATGGGTATCGATCTTGCCTTTGTGTGGATCGTCTACCTCATGGGCCGCTCCAAGGCGGCCGACTCCGAGTGGGTCCTTAACGGTGGCGCCATCATCAAGGTCGCCGTCGCCGTTATCGTTGGCGCTTTGGGCATTTGGTATGCCATGGAGAACGGTTTTGCGAACGACATGTCCGCTGCCACCTTCCTGCCCGAGCTCACCAACACCAACGCTCTCGGCTACCTGTCGATCATCATCTTTAACTTCATGGGCTTCGAGGTCATCTGCACCATGACCGACGACATGGCCGATCCCGCTCGCGATATCCCCAAGGCTATCATCGTCGGTGGCCTGTCCATCGCCGTGATCTACCTGTTCGCTGGCTTTGGCATCGGCGCTGCTGTGCCGGCCGATTCCATCGACCCCGACTACGGCATGATTTATGCAGTCCAGACCATGGTGGGCGACTCCATGATCTTTAAGGTCATCTGCATCGCCTTCCTGATCACCCTGTTCGCCAACATGGCCGCTTGGTCCTTCGGCGTTAACTCCGTTGCTCGCTACGCTGCCGAGCACGGCAACATGCCCAAGGTCTTCGCCTCGATGATCTCTGACGATGATATGCCCAACGGTGCCAACCTGGTCAACGCCATCGTTGCCTCCCTGGTGCTGTGCCTGCAGCTTGTTCCTATCGACGCCATCTCCAATGGTGTTTTCTGGATGCTCTTTGGCACCTCCGTCGTTTTCCTGCTGCTCACCTACATCCCGATGTTCCCGGCGTTCCTCAACCTTCGTAAGAACGACCCGAACCGTGAGCGCATCTTCACGTTCCCGTTTAAGGGCGCCATGATGAAGGTTATGCTGGCCATCCCCTGCATCGAGCTGATCCTGGCCATCGTTGCAACGCTGGTTCCGTTCTCCGTCGATGAAATTGGCGACAAGGTCCCGATGATCGTTATCTTCATCGTGCTTGTGCTCATCGGCGAGATCGTCCGCGTCGTCAGCGCCAAGGGCCGCGAGACCGAGTACAAGGGCCTCACTCCCGAGCTGGCAGCTCAGCGTCTCGCTGAGGAGGCCGCCGAGGCCGAGGAGAACTAGGGCACCCGGATTCGGGGCTCCAACCCTCCTCGCGTACCAAAGTACGCTTCGTCGGGCTTGTCGCTCCCGACTCCAGGCACTCTAGCCTCTTCGAGGGCGTGCCCAAAGCGACAAATTTGCTCACTATTTCCTGGGGCGGGTGCGAGCGATAGCTCCGGTAACCACCGCCCGCCCCAACCTCTCTCTTTCGTATCCTTCGTGCGTTTTGTCTCCGCGCACCGGGTTACGTCGTCGCTTGCCGGTGCGATTCCGTGAAAACCGGCGCCGGGCGCCCCGACCTTTGCCGGGGAACGGGCGCCTACCATCTCTTGGTTTTAGGCTGCGGGTAATCCGCCCGCGGCAAACGATCGTTCGATTTGGAGGAAATCTTATGCGTACGATCACCGAGTCCGAGTCCACCCCCAAGGCCGACGGCTTCTTTATGCCCGCCGAGTTCGCCCCGCAGGATCGCGTGTGGATGGGCTGGCCCCACCGCACCGACACCTGGGCCCACGGCGCCAAGCCTGCTCAGAAGCAGTATGCCGCCATCGCCCGCGCCATCTCCGAGTTCACCCCGGTCTATATGTGCGCCAACCAGGTCGACTATGCCAACTGCAAGGCCGTCTTCGAGAACGACGAGAACGTCACCGTTATCGAGATGACCACCGACGACGCCTGGTTCCGCGACACCGCCGCCACCTACGTCATCAACGGCAAGGGCGAGAAGCGCGCCAACCACTGGCACTTCAACGCCTACGGCGGCCTCGTCGACGGCCTGTACTTCCCGTGGGACAAGGACGAGCAGATCGCCCTCAAGATGGCTGAGCTCTCCGGCTGCCGTCGCTATCGTCCCGATGACATGATCCTCGAGGGCGGCTCCATCACCGTCGACGGCGAGGGCACCCTTGTCGTGACCGACCAGTGCCTGCTTTCCCCGGGCCGCACCTGCTCTGCGGTTCTGGAGGAGGAAGAGGATCCCGAGTCCATCTGGCCCAAGTTCCACAAGAAGTTTGAGCCCTGGAGCGAGGAGCTTCGCGCCTACATGGACGAGCACCTCAAGGATTACCTGGGTGTTGAGAAGGTCATCTGGGTCAAGGAGGGCATCGACCCCGAGGAGACCAACGGCCACATCGATGACGTTGCCACGTTCATCGCTCCGGGCGTCATGGCCTGCATCTGGACCGACGATCCCGAGTATCCGTTCTACGAGCAGTGCCACGCTGCCTACGAGACCCTCTCCAACGCCGTTGACGCCAAGGGCCGCAAGATGAAGGTCTACAAGCTCTGCATGCCCGTGAACCCGCTGTTCATGGACCAGGCTTCCTGCGACACCATCGACGCCGACGAGAACGCCGAGCCGCGCGTTCCCGACGAGCCGCTGATCGCCTCCTACATGAACTACCTGGTCACCAACCACGGCGTTATCGTCCCGCAGTACGGCGACGAGAACGACCAGCTGGCCGTTGACACGCTCCAGAAGATCTATGACGAGGTCTGGGGCGAGGGCGTCTACAAGTGCGTCGGCGTTCAGTCCGAGCAGGTCGTCTTTGGCGGCGGAAACATCCACTGCATTACGCAGCAGGAGCCGTCCGCTTAATCGTCTGGCTTTTCTTTGGGCGCTCCGTTGCCTCCACATCGGAGTGCCTTTTTTCTTTGATTGAATACGCGTCTGGCCTGGGATTTTTTGCGGGTTAGGCCAATTGTTCGCTTGAATTTCCCAGGTCAGACGCGATTTCAATTGCCGAAAGTTTCCGGTCGCGAACGCGGCCGTTTTGATCGGAGTATCTATGTACCAGCGTACCGTCATCTACACGCGCCTGTTCCGCGAGCGTTGGTCCAACATCTGCATCCTCTCTTCTCTTTGGGATGGCACCTGCACCGGTGACGCGGCCTGCAACCCTACCTTGGGCTGCGCCTTCGGTGCAGATGCCATCCTTTTTGCTGTAGGGGGAGCGTGCCATGGCAGGTAAAAAGTTCTCTCTGCTTGAGGTCATCCTTTCGGTTATCTGCGTCGTGTTTACCATCGAGGCGGCGGCTCCGGCATCTGCCATGGGCAACGTGCAGTTCTTCTGGTGGATCTTCCTTATCATTACGTTTTTGCTCCCCTATGGTCTGGTGGTGGCCGAGCTGGGTACGGCGTTCGACTCCGAGGGCGGCCTGTACGATTGGGTTCGCCTGGGCCTGGGCGACCGTTGGGGCGCCCGCTGCTCCTGGTGCTACTGGGTTAACTTTCCGCTGTGGGTGGCAAGTATCGCCTGCATGTTCCCCAGTGTCATTAATGCGGTGTGGGGTATCGAGTTTTCACTTGGGATCCGAATTGCCATCGAGATTGCCTTTGTGTGGGGCGTCACGGTCATGGCGATGCAGCCGGTGGCCGAGGCAGATTGGGTCATGGACGGCGGCGCCGTCATCAAGGTACTCATTACCGCCGTGGTGGGAATCGTCGGCATCTGGTTTGCCTGCAATAACGGCTTTGCCAACGATATGTCGCTTAAGACCTTCATTCCAGATTTGGGCGACACCAATTCGTTGACGTACCTATCGATTATCCTGTTCAACTTTATGGGCTTCGAAGTGGTCGCGACCTTTGCCAGTACGATGAAAAACCCGTCGCGTGATATCCCCAAGGCGGTTATTGCCGGTGGCGTGGCCATTGCGGCGATCTACATCATCTGTGGCATTGGCATTGGAGCCGCGGTTCCCACCGAGCAGCTTTCACTCGATTCGGGCATTGTGGACGCAGTCGCCGCTATGGTGGGGCGCACCCACCCGCTGACGATGGTCGTGGGCGTGGCCTTTTTGGTGACGCTGTTCGCCAATATGATCTGCTGGAGCTTTGGCGTCAACAACGTAGCGAGCTATGCCGCGCGCCATGGCAACATGCCGCGTCCCTTTGCGTTGGTGTCCAAAAAGACCGGCATGCCCAACGGCTCGGCGCTCATTAACGGCTGTTTTGCCAGTCTGGTGCTGCTGCTCCAGATTCCGCTGGGTGAGGGTTCCGACGTCTTTTGGGTCTTCTTCTCGATGAACGTCGTCTTTCTGCTCATGAGCTATATCCCCATGTTCCCAGCGTTTTGGCGTCTGCGCAAGCACGATAATCGCTCGCGTGTGTTCCGTGCGCCTTTCGAGGGCAAGGTGCTCGCGGTGGCGCTTGCGATTCCCGTGGTGGAGCTCGTGCTTTCGATTGTTGCTACGATTGTGCCGCTCAACAGCTCACCTGCCGAGATGGCAAAGTTGCCGATTCTCGCGGGCGTAGTGATTGGCCTGTTATTGGGCGAGGTTTCGCGCCTCATATCGCGCCGCGGCCGAAGCGTCGACAATCCCGGCGTTGGTGCACGGGGGTCAGGTTACTTTGCACCAAAACAGTAAGCGCCGCGAGTTGCGCAGCGCTTGGTGCATCTTGGATTACTGTTCGCGGTGCTCGGGATCGGAAACGAGCTTAGGCGCAAAGAAGGGGACGTGGCCCAGATAGGGGCAGCTGTCCGAACGCTCTTCGACGACACAGGGGACGTCATTGTAGGTAAGTGAGTCGCACAGGTGGACGATGGCCTTGGCGGCAGGGGCAACGAGTATTTTGAGCGGTGCGATAGGCGCCATGGCATCTCCTTTCATCGGTGAGACACAGCTTGTTTATCTAAACGATACAGTACGTTTAATCGGTGAGTCTAATCTTGCGGCAAAGAATCTGTCAACATCCTCACGGCATCTAGACAGGGGAGGCGGGCATGAGTTTCGCGTTCTATATCTACACCACGATTATCATGGGTGTGGCTCTGGTGACCAGTGCCGTGGCATTGGTGGTTTGGCTCATGACGCGCCGTCGCGACAGCCTGGTGGCCGCGGCGGGCTTTTTGCTCTACATGCTCGATATGTCGGTCATTTTTTTTGACGAGTACAATCGGCTCAAATACGAATACGCTGTTACCTTTAGCGAGCCGTTGCAGCACCCCTTGCTGCGCTGCGTGCTCGGTATTGCCATCTATGCCTGCGTGGTACTGTGGATGTTTGCGCGCTTGCGCAAAAGACCGACGTCGCGCATGCTCGGACTTGCTATCGTGCCGTTTTCAATCTTGCAATTGGTGCTGGTGCCTCGCAGCGGTGCTGCCGGAGAGGTGCAGCAGTATCTCTTTTGGCTCACGCGTGACCTGGGCAATGTAGGATGTCTTGCCTATGCCGCCTGGCATTACCGGCACAGGGCCACGCGTGTTGAGAAACTCGACCTCGACCGCTCAAAGCTCTTTTGGAAGGTGGCACTCGTTCTTGCGTTTTGCGTAATCGCCGAGGACACCTACATGATTTTGCTCTGCCGCCCCGACTCTCAAAACCCCGTCATCAGCCTCTTTTTGTGGTATCTGTCCGAGCGCAATATCTCCGAAAACGTGCTGCTCGTGGTATGCGCGGTCCAACTCTTTTGCCAGTTTAGCCATATCCTGCGCGTGTATGCCCGTCATCCGCGTGCCGATGAGGACGTGGCGGCCGAGAGCGCACGCTCTGGGGACGATCTAGCATCACGCGTTGTGATCTATGCCGATGCCCATAAGCTGTCGCGGCGCGAGCAGGAGGTGCTCACGCTGGTGCTGAAGGGCAACGACGCCCAAAACATCGCCAGCGAGTTGGTCATCAGCCCTGGCACTGTCAAGGCGCACTTGCATCGCATCTACGTTAAAAGCGGTGTCTCCAACCGAGATGACCTCATAGATGCCTTTTGGCGTTCCTAGCCCTATTTTTCCTTGAATGCGAGCCTTGCCGATAAGGCGGGCGCCGTTGGGCGTAATGAAGCGGCATTAATCTCAGACAATAAACCCGCAGGTAAAAAGTGTAAACCGGCTTAAACTGACCGTTTGCGGCCCCTGACCTTGGCATGGGTTTGCCCCTGTGTATCAATGGATATAGCGCGAAGCCGCGGACGTGAGACAGACATCTGAGTACGGCTTACAGGCACGCGCCGATGCGGGAGTGCTTTGCTCCCGACCGAAAGCCAGCGCGGGCGGTGTACCCGCGTTACATCCTAAAACGTCTGAGGAGGCTCACATGGAGAAGGCTGATGTAGTAATCAAGAGCAATGCCGTTTTTACCGGCGATGGGATCGAACCGTTTAAGGGCGGCGTTGCCGTGCGTGGCGATAAGATCGTTGCCTGCGGTGACGATGCCCACTTGGCGCCGTTTATCGGCCCCGATACTGAGGTGCGCGACTTTGGCGACCAGCTCGTTATGCCTGGCCTGATTGACTCGCACACGCATTTTGCTCAGGGTGCGTTTATGACCGACCCCGATTTTGCCGTCAACCTTATCGATTGCACCAGTTTTGAGATGGCGATGGAGCGTGTTGTAGCGTTTGCGAACGCCCATCCCGATAATGAGTGGATTCTGGGCTGCCAAATCATTCAGTTCCAGTGGGATATCCCCGAGATGCCCACGGCCGCGATGATCGATGAATACATCTCCGACCGCCCGGTCTTCCTGCAGCAGGTTGACCTGCATACCTTTAGCGCCAATACCTGTGCCATCAACAAGGTGGGAGTGACTTCGCAGACGCCCGATCCCGCAGGCGGCAAGATCCTTAAGGATGCCGACGGCAACCTGACGGGCGTGTTTTCCAACAATGCCGGCTCCTTCTTTATGGATGAGGTCTACGACCCCGCGATGGACGTTGCGGAAGCTTCGTTTACCAAGACGGCAAAGCGCGCTAACAGCTTTGGCATCACCACTGTCGGCATGGTCAATCCTACGTTTGTGAGCATGGAAAACCCGTATGCAGTGCTTGCGGATCTTAATGCCAAGGACGAATTGCCGCTGCGCGTCTTTTTGTACACCGATCTGTTTGAGAACGAGAGCATGACGCTCGATCAAATCAAGGCCAAGTACAACTTCCCTGGCACGCAGGTCGAGTGGCACGGCTTTAAGCAGTTTCTTGATGGCGTGTGCTCCGACCACACCGCTTGGATGCTTGAACCCTATTCCAACGCGCCCGATACCTGCGGTGAGCCCGCGGAGGATCCAGAGCGCATCCGTGCCGCCATTGTCAGGGCGCAGGAATGGGGCGTTGACACGCGCGTCCATACGATCGGCGATCGCTCGGTGCGTTTTGTGCTCGATTGCTTTGAGGAGGGCGAGCGCTTGCATGGTAAGCGGGGTTGCCGCCACTCCATGGAGCACAACGAGACGGTTCAGCCCGAGGATCTGCCGCGCTACGCAGAGCTTGGTATATGCCCCGGCATGCAACCGTGGCACATGCTGCTCGATATGGCTGACCTTGCCAAGGACGATGCCGTGGGCCCCGAGCGTGCAGCGCTTTCGTGGCCCCTGCACAGCCTGCTTGCCAGCGGTGCCGTGGTGCACTTGGGCAGCGACTTCCCCGTTGTGGGCTTGGAGCCCATGGAGGAGGTGTACGGCGCAGCCTTCCGCATGCTCGAGGACGGTTCCAACCCAGAAGGGTGGTTCCCGCAGGAGCGCATCACCATGGCCGAGGCCTTGCGCGCCTACACCTACGGCAGCGCCTACGCCATGCATGCCGAGGATCGCATCGGTACGCTCGCATGCGGCAAACAGGCTGATATCTGTGTGCTCGACCGCAACCTCTTTGACTGCGAACCGGCTGAGGTCCTCGAGGCCACGGCGTCTCTCACGATGATTGCCGGCAAGGTGGTCTACGAGGCCTAGCGGGGCTGCTGCATCGCCGGGCGGTGCCACAGCCCGTGCGTGCCGCCCATCCATTCATTCATCCATTCATCAATCTCTCATGGAAAGGGGAGAACAATGGCAGAAGAAGCAACCGCCGCTGTTGAGGAGGAGCGTGAGCTTGCCTCGCAGCCGATTCCCGGCCTGGTGCGCAAGTACACCATCATCACCGGCCAGGGTATGCTCGCCCAGATTATCATGGTGGTCCTTGAGGGCCTCGTGATGGGTTGGGGCCTGGGCGCACACGGCCTGGCCTGTGTCTCGATCATCATGTCGGTCGAGTACATTAACCTGGCCTTTGGCAACCTGTTTGGCACCGGCGTGCCCGCCGTGGTGGGCAACCTTTTGGGTGCCGGCGACATTAAGGGCGCCAGCAAGGCGTTTAGCCAGGGTTTTTGGCTTACCACGATTGTGAGTGTGCTGCTTGCTGTGGTGATGGCTGTGTTTACCGAGCCCATCTGCGCATTCTTCGGCGCCACGCCCGACATCATGGCCGATACCGTTGCCGGCGTGCGCACCTTCTCCGTGCTGCTACCGCTCACGGTCATTGGTCAGATGGTCACCGCCGTCATGCGTGTGGACGAGAAGGTTCAGATCCAGGCCAACCTCATGACCGTGTCTGCCATCGTCGCTATCTGCTGGCTTGCGCTTTCCACGTTTGTGCTCAAGCTTGGCGTTATGGGAGCTGGCGTGTACTACGGTCTTTCCATCGGTATCTGGGCCATCGGTATCTTCTGGTTCATCGGCGGTAAGAAGTCGCAGCTCCAGATCAGCGCCGCCGACCTCAAACTCGACATGGCCATCTGCGGCCAGATCATCAAGATTGGTTTCCCGTTCTTTTTGGTGCAAGCTGCCACGTTCATCTTCAACACCGTTGCCAACTCGTTGCTTGGCCAGCTCGGCGGCGACATGGGTTCGCTCTACATCGCGGCCTTTGGTGTGATCAACGGCTACATCCTCTACATTACCATGATGGTCGCCCAGTGCTTCTCGTACGGCCTGCAGCCCATTGCCGCCTTCAACGCCGGCGCCAAGGCGTGGGCGCGCCTCAAGGAAACACTCTCCTGCACGCTTAAGTACCAGGTCGTGACGCTTGCTGCGGTGTCTGCTGTGCTATGGGTGGCCGCAACGCCGGTCTGCGCCTTTTTTGCTGGTAGCGACCCGGCGCTCGTCGAGGTTGCCGCCAACGCCACGCGCATCGTTATCCTGGCCGTGGCTCTGGGCTATCTTGCCATGACCATGTCGATGTACTTCCAGGCGGTTGAGAAGGTGGGTATCGCCACGTTCACCGGTCTGCTCCGCTACGTGATCTGCTCCGTGCCGCTTATGTACCTGCTTGGCAACATGATGGGCGTTCAGGGTGTCTGGTTTGCCTTGGTGGCGGCTGACGCCATCGCTGGTCTTATCTCCATCGCCCTCGCCGTCCGCGAATCCAAGCGACTTGCCACGCTCTAGACTCGGACACGGCCGGCCCGCGATAGTCGAATAAGTCAACTCGCCTGCAAGCCACCACAATGGGGACAGTTCCCATTGTGGTGGCTATTGTTATTTAGGGTCTGAGATTTCGGCTCTATAAATAACGTTTTTGAACTGGGCTACTATAAGATTGTGGAAAACACTACTACAAGATTATGGAAAACGCTACTGCAAGATTATGGCAAATGATACTATACGATTATGGTAACAGCGTTATAAGGGGCGTTGATATGGCCGAGTACATTAACAGGGATTTGCATGAGTTGCTCATTCGCATGGCGGGTTGGTTTCCTGTTGTGTCGTTGACGGGGCCTAGGCAGAGCGGTAAGTCTACGCTGGTTAGGCATGCCTTTCCCGACTATTCCTATGTCACGCTTGAGGACCCCCAAACGAGGCGCGCGGCCTTGGAGGATCCGGTGAGTTTTATCCGCAACCGAAAGGGCGGACTCATCATCGATGAGGCGCAATACGCCCCGGATTTGTTCTCGATGATCCAGGTTGTTTCGGATGAGCGGGGAGACGCCGGTCAATACATCCTTACGGGATCGCAAAACTTTTTGATGATGAAAAGCATCGGCCAGTCTCTTGCCGGGCGAGTCGGGATCTTAAAATTGCTGCCATTTTCGTTTCGAGAAGCGGAGAGGGGCCAGCAGGGGCAGTTGGAAGTGGATTTGTTTGCGCTCGAAGGGGGATACCCTCGCCTGCGTTCCGCCGGAATGCCGTCCTCGGTTTATTTCCCCAGCTATATTGATACCTATGTTGAGCGCGATGTTGTGGGCTTGCTTGACGTGCGCAATAAAGCGGAGTTTCATAAGTTTCTGTCCATAATTGCCCAGAGCGCCGGTGCTCTCATTAATATATCTTCGCTTTCTCGAGATACGGGTGTGAACGTATCGACCATTAAAAGCTGGTTGTCTATTCTGGAGCAGAGCTACCTGACGTTTTCACTGCAGCCCTATTATGCAAATGCCAGGAAACGTTTGACTAAAACGCCCAAGCTTTATTTTTACGACACGGGGCTGCTCTGCTACTTGCTCAAAATTGGATCACTGGAGCAACTTTTGGAGAGCCCTTATCTGGGGGCAGTTTTCGAAAACCTCATCGTTTCCGAAACGGCGAAGAGCCATCTCAACGTGGGCGAGAATCCCGAGTTGTATTTCTATAGGGACGACGGCAAGCGAGAAATCGATTTGCTCGACTGCACAAACTCAGGGAGTCCCAAGGCTATCGAAATAAAATCATCCAGAACGTATCACGATAAGTACGCCCGCCATTTACAGGCTGTATGCGATGAGATCGACATTGCAAAAGATGCGCGCTATGTTGTGGCCCGCGTGGATTCAACGTATGAGTCGAAAGACTGTAGCGTGGTCTCGGCGCGTGATTGGCTTTTGCGATAACAAGTTCGGCGTATTAACAACTGCCGCGAAGAGGATCGGACCCCTTTCGCGGCGGTTTTTTGCCGATCCGGTGCGCCTCAGATGCAAGTGAGTAGACTTTTTTGGACTTGTCGAGCACACCGCGCCAAACGCTCAATAAAACCGCAGGTCAGCGCTGTGGCGATTCGGGGTGTGCTCGGCCTCCTGCAAAAAGTCTACTCACTTGGTTTTGGCTGCTAGAAGACCGCCGTGAGGGAAGGCAACTTCCTCGCGGCGGTTGGCGTTCGCCCAGATAAAACCTGCCAAAATAAACCTGTCTCTTTTTGGCATGTCCCTTTTGGCGTGGCTGATTGCTTTGGGCTGTCTTGGAGAAAGCCCGTGAGGCGGCACACAGGCTAATCCTGCGTGTTGCCTCCGTACATGTAGACGATAAAGCCGTCGCCGGTGTCTTGGCTGTGATCCTCCAGGATGCGTTTCATGTTGAGGCGCTCGTAGAACTGCCAGTCAGAGTTGCAGTCGCTCATCAGGAAGAACTTGGTGCACCCGGCTTTGGCGAGTTCGGCGCGCGCAAGGTCGATGAGCTCGCGGCCGAGTCCCTTGCCCTGCCACTCGGGCACAATGATGATCAGGTTGAGCTGGCCCTGGGCATACTCGTTGCCCGTGGCGGCAAAGCGATCGGCCGTGGCCTTTTCGCGACTGTCGCCAAAGAGCGAGCCCTCGAGTTTGGCATCGGCGGTCTTTGCCATCTCGGTTGCCTGGGCGAATAGCTCGTCGTAGCAAGGCTTCCACGTCGGGTTTTTGCGAGGTTTGCCGTCTTCGAAGGTGCCGATGCAGCAGGCGGCGATGATGCGGCCTTCAGCTTCGGCAACGAGCGCGATAGGGGAGCGCTGCAGCTGCATGGCAATGTTGAAGCGCGCGCAGAAATCGGCAACTTCGACGTCGCCGCGGTTGCGTAGCGTGTTGCACCACAGCCGGTTGTAGATGGCGGCGATACCATCCAGGTCGTCGAGCGTGGCGGCGCGCAGGGTTACGTTGTCAAGGCTCATGGAGGCTCCTTCCAAGTTGGGTCAGGCCATCTATGAGTGTGGCATGGCCGCAGGGCCGCCGCATCAACCATTCGGTAGACGACCCCCGATTCCACGGGGGCGGAGAGATAGTCATTGGGGACGTTCTTAAACGACTAGTCAAACAAGAGCGTCCCCAACGACTACTCATTTAAGTACGTCCCCAATGAGCGCCCCCAATGAGTGTGCAGCCAAGGTGATGCCGTTGTTTTGGCAACGACAGCGAAAACCCGCCAGAGCGAGCAAGGTGCCTTGAAACAAGGCGGCATTGACCTTTTGGTCATGCCGCCGCAGTTGAAAGGCAGATTGCCGCTCTGGCGGGTTTGCAGCGTCGAGCCGTTACGCGGGTTGGTAAACCCGCGTAACTAAACCCGCTCCGCGATCTCGTGAATGAGGTAGTCGGTCTTTTCCCAGCCCAGGCACGGATCGGTGATCGACTTGCCAAAGACGCCGCCGTCGACCGGCTGGTTGCCGTCCTCAAGGTAGGACTCGATCATAAAGCCCTTGACCAGCCTGGAGATAGCTTCGTTGCGGCGGCAGCTGTCGAGCACCTCCTTGCAAATGCGATACTGCTCCAGCGGACGCTTGCCCGAGTTGTCGTGGTTGCAGTCGATGACCGCTGCCGGATTGGCATAGCCGGCGTGCTCGGTATAGCGCTCGGCCAGGCGCTCGAGGTGCTCGTAGTGGTAGTTGGGGTAGGTGCGGCCGTCGAGGCCAATGTAGCCGCGCATGACGGCGTGCGCGAGCGGATTGCCGTCGCACTCGACCTCCCAGTTGCGGAAGATGAAGCTCTGGTGCGCCTGCGCAGCGTAAATGGAGTTGAGCATAACGGTGGTAGAGCCGGCAGTGGGATTCTTCATGCCCACAGGCACCGAAATGCCACTCGACACCAGACGGTGTTCCTGGTTCTCGACCGAGCGCGCGCCCACGGCGACATAGCTCAGCAGGTCGACGAGGTACTGGTAGTTGGACGGGTAGAGCATCTCGTCGGCAGTGAAAAAGCCGGTCTCCTCGATGACGCGCAGGTGCATGTGGCGAATGGCCTTGACGCCCTCGAGCAGGTCATCGGGTGCCTCGGGGTCGGGATTGTGCAGTAGGCCCTTGTAGCCAGTGCCCTTGGTGCGCGGCTTGTTGGTGTAGACACGCGGAATGATGATGAGCTTATCCTTGACCTCCTCGGCGGTCTTGGCCAGGCGGTTCATGTACTCGAGGACCGAATCCTCGCGGTCGGCAGAGCACGGGCCGATGATGAGCACCTTACGTGCGTCCTCGCCGGTAAAGACCTTGGCGACTTCGGCATCGAATGCCTGCTTCTTGGCGGTAAGCTCGGCGGAGAGCGGCATTTCCTCGCGGATCTCCATGGGGATCGGCAACCTGCGTTTGAATTCCATGGCCATACGGGGCCTCCTCAATCAATTGATGGCATCGAGAACATTGTCGAATGCTCGGCATTATCCGCTGTCGCACGCTAAAGTGCAACCCCTCGCCGCCCCGAAACCTACCAAATAGGGACAGGTTTATTTTGGTAGGTTTTATCTGGGGAAACGCCGGCGGATGCCGGGAGGGAGTGGCGCTACGCGGGGCCCTATGGCTGTTGTCGGTTCCCCGGGAAACACCCTGTGGGCAAAAAATGGCAAATATGAGTACTGTTGCTATCGTAGTGTCATATTGCCGGCATAAGATAATAGACATAACAGAAAATATGTTCATTAACCTTAACACATATAAGCCCGCTATAGAACTATTTGAGTAATTTAGGGGCGCTTGCAAGCCGTGCGGGCAGCATATGGGGCTGTTTTGGCTGTTACTAAAAAGGTAACAGTACTCATATTTGCCATTTTTTGCCCACAGGGGCTGGAAAGGACCGTCAATTCGGCTCCAGGGGATGCGGTCCAAGGGCCGCAGAACGAAAAATGGGGGCGCTGGTTGTCCTGCGCCCCCATTCTTTGGGTATTGCGGTTGTTTGCCGCCGGTTGTTACGCCGCTTCGTCGAACTGCGAATTGTACAGGTCGGCGTAGAAGCCGCCTTGGGCGAGCAGCTCGTCGTGCGTGCCCTTCTCGACGATGTCGCCGTCGCGAATCACCAAGATTACGTCGGCGTTGCGGATCGTGGACAGGCGATGCGCGATGACAAAGCTCGTGCGGCCCTGCATTAGCGCATCCATGGCGCGCTGAATAAGCTCCTCGGTACGGGTATCGACGTTGGAAGTCGCCTCGTCCAAAATCAGCGCCGGACGGTCGGCCAAAATGGCGCGGGCGATGGTCACGAGTTGGCGCTGGCCCTGTGAGAGGTTGGTGCCCTCCTCATTGATCATAAAGTCGTAGCCGCCGGCGAGCGTATGGATAAAGTGGTCGCAGCGTGCGGCGCGTGCAGCGGCCTCGACCTCGGCGTCAGTCGCATCGGGACGTCCGTAGCGGATGTTCTCGCGGATGGTGCCGTTAAACAGCCAGGTATCCTGCAGCACCATGGCAAACTCGCCGCGCAGCGCCGCGCGATCCCAGTCGCGCACGTCGACGCCCTCGACACGCAGCGAGCCGCCGTCCACGTCGTAGAAGCGCTGCAGCAGCTTAATGAGCGTGGTCTTGCCAGCGCCGGTGGGGCCGACGATGGCGATGGTCTGACCGGGCTGCGCCTCGCAGCTAAAGTCGTGGATGATGGTCTTGTCGGGCGTGTAGCCAAACTTGACGTGGTCGAACTCAACGTGGCCGGGGCGCTTCTCGGGAATCTGGGCGTCGGCCTTCTGCTCCTCCTCGGGCGCGGCGAGGAACTCAAAGACGCGCTCGGTGGCAGCGGCCATCGACTGCATCGTGTTGCTCACGTTGCCCAGCTGCTGCACGGGTTGCGTAAAGTTGCGCACGTACTGGATAAAGCTCTGGATGTCGCCGGGCGTGGCATTGCCGGTCAGCGCGAGCTGTGCGCCCACCACGACAACGCCCACGTAGCCCATGTTGCCCACCAAGCTCATAAGCGGCATCATCAGGCCCGATAGGAACTGCGAGCGCCAGCCACTAATAAAGAGACGGTCGTTTTGACGGTCGAACTCCTCGATTGAGGCCTCGGCGCGGTCGAACACCTGAATGACGTTCTGGCCGGCAAAGTCCTCCTCGATAATGCCGTTGACGGTGCCCAAAACCTGCTGCTGCTCGCGGAAGTACGGCTGCGAGAAGTGAATCATTACGGTCAGGATAATCGCGGCGGCCGGCAGTGTGAGCACGGTGACGCCGGTGAGCGGCAGACTGATCGAAAGCATCATGACGAGCACGCCGATAATCTGCGTCACCGACGTGATGAGCTGCGTCACGCTCTGGTTGAGTGACTGACCCAGCGTATCGACGTCGTTAGTGATGCGGCTGAGCACGTCGCCCTTGCTGTGGCCGTTGAAGTAGCTCATCGGCACGACGGCGATCTTGGCGGCGATCTCCTTGCGCATGCGGTAGCAGATCTTTTGCGTGACGCCGGTCATGAGCCAGCCCTGGATCAGGCTACAGACAGAGCTTGCCAGGTACAGGCAGAGCAAAAAGCCGAGCGTCTTGGCGATCCAGTCAAAGTCAACATCGCCGGTGCCGTTGACCTTGGCAACCAGGCCCTCGAACAGTTTGGTCGTAACCTGGCCGAGCACCTTGGGTCCCACAATGTTAAAGATGACCGAGCACACGGCAAAGGCGACGGCGGCAAACACGGCAATCTTGTGCTGACCGATATAGCCGAGTAGCTGCCTCATGGTGCCCTTAAAGTCCTTGGCCTTTTCGCCGCGGCCCATGCCACCCATACGGCCCATAGGACCACGCTGGCGGGTGGGCTTGGGAATCTGAGTCTTGGTCTTGTCTGCCATTAGCGCTCGCCTCCTTCCATGACGGCTTCAATTTCTTCTTGGGTGAGCCCCAGCTCCTCGGCGGAAAGCTGCGACTGTGCGATCTCCAGGTACGCTGGGCAGCTGTGCAGCAGCTCCTCGTGCGTACCGGTGCCCACCACGTGGCCGTCGTCGAGCACGATGATCTGGTCGGCGTGCATGATGGTCGCGATGCGCTGGGCCACGACCACGAGCGCGGCGTGGGTAACGTTTTTGGCAAGCTCCTCGCGCAGGCGCGCGTCTGTTTTGTAGTCGAGGGCGCTAAACGAGTCATCGAACACCACGACTTCGGGCTTTTTGGCCAACGCGCGGGCGATGGCCAGGCGCTGACGCTGGCCGCCCGAAACATTGGAGCCGCCCTGGCTGATGGGGGAGTCGTAGCCGCCCTCGCGCTCGGCGATAAAGTCCTCAGCCTGTGCGATTCGCGCTGCCTCGTGCATGTCCTCGTCGCTCACCATGTCGCCGGCAAACTTGAGGTTGCTCTCGACAGTGCCCGAGAACAGGCGACCCTGCTGCGGGATGTAACCAATGCGGCGGCGCAGCTCGGAAAGGGTCATGTCGCGCACGTCGATGCCGTCGAGCGAAATGCTGCCGCCCGTGACGTCGTATAAGCGCGGAATTAACTGCACAAGCGTGGACTTGCCCGAGCCCGTGGAACCTATGATGCCGAGCATCTGACCGGCATGCGTGGTGAAGTTCACGCCGCTGATGACGTCGGCGCGGGCATCGGGATACTGGAAGCTCACGTCGCGGAAGGTGAGCGCACCGCGCGGCGCGCTGGCCGCGGGCAGTTTGGGCGAGGCGGGGTCGTTGATGCTCGTGGGGCAGGTAATGACCTCTTCCACGCGCTCGGCTGCGACCTCGGCACGGGGCAGGATGACCGAAACCATGGTGAGGATCATAAACGCCATGACGATCTGCATGGTGTAGGAGATAAACGCCATCATGTTGCCGACCTGCATCACGCCGTCCGAGACGCCCTGCGCACCAAACCAGACGATAAGCACGGTGATGCAGTTCATGACGAGCATCATGAGCGGCATCATAAAGCTCATGGCGCGGTTGGTGTAGAGCTGCGTGGTCATCAGGTCGAGCGAAGCCTTGTCAAAACGCTCGAGCTCATGCTCCTCGCGGTTGAACGAGCGGATGGGCATAAGACCGTCGAGCAGCTCGCGGGCGGTAAGGTTCACACGGTCCACAAAGCTCTGCATCTTCTTGAACTTGGGCATGGTGAGGCCCATAAGCACGCCGACAACGGCCGAGACGGCGATGATGGCCACGGCGATGGTCCACTCCAGGCCGGTGTGGTTGGCCAGGACGCGCATGACGGCGACGATGCCCATGACGGGCGCCAGTAGGCACATGCGGATAAACAGGGTTGCGGCCATCTGAATCTGCTGAATGTCGTTGGTGCAGCGGGTGATGAGCGAGGCTTGGCTAAACTTGCCCACCTCGGCCGGCGAGAAGTGCATAACCTTGTTGAAGGTCTCGCGGCGCAGGTCGCGGGCGATGGAGCAGGCGGTGCGCGAGGCCACGGCGCCGGTCAGGATGGTGGCGACCAGCGAGATCAGGCACAGACCAAACATTGTGGTCGCCATGCGGCCCAGATAGGCGTTCTGCACGTCGGCGGGGTCGATGCCCTGCGCCTTGTACTCGTCCTGCACATAGCTTACGGCGCGTTGAGTGACGATGGAGCCCGACATGGAGCCCATTTTGTCCGCCATATCGTTGGCACCCTCGACGAGCTTGCCCTGGTCGATTATGCCGCCTTCAACGCCTAGACGCAGGCTCTTCATGGTGATCTTGCCGCCGTCGGCATCAATCTGCTTTTGCATGTTCTGCGCCGCTGCGGCCTTCTGCTGCATCTCGGCGAGCTGCTCGGGCGTCATTGCCGCCATCTGCTCGGGGGTGGGCATGGCCTGGGCAGCGTTGTTGTCTTTCTCGCTGGATGAGCCCATCATGTCGCCCATGGAGTTGGCGTCGATGCCCTGGTTGAAGGCGAGCACGACGGTCTCAGGCAGGCTCATGATGTCGGCAATCTTGCCGCCGTCGGCGCGCTCCTCCTCGGTGCCCTTGTACGTTCGAATGCCGTTATTATCCGCTTTGCCAAACACGGCCTCCACAGCTTTGGCGTCCTTGGTGCTCATAAAGAGTTCGAGGTCGTCGAGCGATTCGGCACGAATGGTGCCGGGTACGGGTGAGGCGATACCGCCTTGCTGCACGCCCACGTCGACGATGTCGCTCATGTAGGTAGGCAGTGCCAGATCGGCGTTGCAGCTGATTACGATAAGTACGATAGCTGTGAACAGTGCCAGGATATGCTTTTTAAAGAGCTTGAGAATCCTCACTTGGCATCTCTCCTTTCTTGATTGCGGTCGATAATTTCGTTGGCACGTCTTAGAAGGCGCACCATCTCTTGGGTATCTGTTTCGCCGAACTGCTCGAGGAAGGCCGCGGTGCGGTCCTCGAATTCCCGACGCTTGATTTCGAGATCATGGAATCCCTTGTCGGTTACCGTGACGTGTACGCGACGACGGTCGGTCTTTGAGTGCTCACGCTCAACCCAGCCCTTGGCTTCGAGAGCGCGTAGGATATTGGCGATGCGGGCGTTCGAGACCCAGGCACGATCAGCGAGTTCGCTCGGAGTGAGCGAGCCGCCAGCGAGCATGAGGGCGCGCATGACAGCCATCTCGCCGCCGAGAGCTTTGTCCGCAAAGCGCGAAATACGCTGATGCATGCTGCCAAACTCAGTTAAGAGCTGACGCCCAAGCTCATGGAAATCGGTATCTTCCACCGAAAACCCCTAACACTAGAAACTATTTTCGGTGAAAGATGATACCCCCGCTCAACCATCCTATTCGGTAGATTTCTAGGCATGTCCCAAAAATCTACTTGGCCGCTAGGCAATATAAAGAGCGCATAAAGACTTAAAATCATTCAATCGCTGAAGCGTTTCAAAGAATTATCATGCACACGGTTAGGCGAGGGGTTGTCACCACCATGACGACTGGGACTCATGTAATCGCCACGTGCGATGCTCCAACTTCCCGCAAGGAGACACCTTACATAAAGGGGGATGGAGTCATGGCATTTGACTTCACGGGCAAGACCGCGATTGTCACGGGCGGCACTCAGGGCATTGGCCTCGAGATCGCCAAGGGCATCGTCGCGGGCGGCGGACACGTCGCGCTCATCGCAAGGAACGCTGCCAAGGGCGAGGCCGCGGTGGCCGAACTTGGCGAGGGCAACAAGTTCTACCAGCTCGATGTTGCCGATGCGCCCAAGGCGCGCGAGACCGTCGAGCAGATTTTTACTGACCTGCCTCAAACCAACATCCTGATCAACTGCGCTGGCGTCATCAGCACCAAGAAATTCGACGAGATCGATGACACCGAGTGGCGTCGCACCATCGACATCAACCTCAACGGTACCTTCACTATGATGAATGCCGTGTACCCGCACTTTAAGGCGGCCCATGCCGGCGCTATCGTCAACGTGAGCTCTGTTGCTGGCAAGATCGGCGGCGGCCTGCTCGGCACCGCGGCTTACGCGAGCTCCAAGGCCGGTGTTAACGGTCTAACCAAGGCAGTCGCCAAGGAAGGCGGCAAGTTTGGCGTCCGCTGCAACGCCGTGTGCCCGTCGCTCACCCTTACCAATATGACCTCGATTCTCTCTGACGAGAACTCTCAGCGCATCATCAACGGTATCCCTCTGGGCCGCGCCGCCCAGGCCAGCGAGCCTGCGCAGATGGTGCTGTTCTTCGCTTCCGACCTCGCCAGCTTCGTGAACGGCGAGATCGGTGACTGCGACGGCGGCATCGTCCTGGACGGGTAATACCCCGCGGTGATCGTTTGGCGGCGACCCTGGCGACTCGGGGTTGCCGCCTTCTTTCTGACATAGGCGCATGCGGCTACGATTCGCATGCATCCAAAGGAGATATATATGAGTGAATCGACTGCGGTGGAGGCGCCGGCGGCAAAGGAGCCGTTCTTTAAGATGTCCTCCATCCCGGGTGCCAATATTTTGGTGCCGCTTCTGTTGGGCTGCCTGCTCAACACGCTGTTCCCCGACCTGTTTAAAACACTCGGCAGCTTTACGCTTGGCATGACCCAGCAGGGCGCAGGCCCGCTTGTTGGCGCTTTTTTGCTCATCGTCGGTACGACGATTTCGTTTAAGAGCGCTCCTGCCGCCGCTGCCCGCGGTGCCATCATCATCGCCGTCAAGCAGATCGTTGTCGTTGCCGTGTCGCTGCTCATCCTTTATGTGTTCAACGACAACCTGTTTGGTATCTCGGCCATGGTGATGCTGGCCGCTTGCACGGGTGCCAACAACGCTATGTACGCTGGACTGATGGGCACCATGGGCAACGAGGCCGAGCGTGGCGCCGTCGCCATTACCACGCTGGTTGTCGGCCCTCCGGTCACGATGATTGTCCTTGGCGCCGCCGGTCAGGCTCCGATCGGCTGGTCGCTCGTGGGTGCCATCCTGCCGATCGTCGTCGGCATTATCCTGGGCAACCTGTTCCCCAGCTTTAAGAAGATGATGGCACCGGCACTTTCCGCCATCATCGTGCTCGTCTTCTTTGCCATGGGTTCGACCATGACCTTTGGCCAGCTCATTAATGGCGGTCTTCCCGGTATTCTGCTCGGCGTGATTTGCTCGGTAGTCTTTGCAATTCCCGTCATCGCGGTCGATAAGCTCACGGGTGGTACGGGTGTCGCAGGTGCGGCCATTTCGAGCTGCGCCGGAGCCAATGTGGCCACGCCTGCTGCCATGGCAAGCGTCAACAAGGCCATGTACGGCGGTGCGGTGCTCGCGACGGCTACGGCGCAGGTTGCTGCCTGCGCTATCGTGACGGCCATTTTGACCCCGCTGGTCACCAGCTGGTGCCACAAGCATTTTGAGGGCCAGGGCCACAGCAAGGCAACGACCGACAAGGCCGCCGCAGCCGCCTAATGCCAAGCGGCAATCAAAGCTAAATAACTAGCCACGCCACAGGGCGGCCACGGGAAAATCCCGTGGCCGCCCTGCAGTTTCTGTAGAGTCTCTGGGACACTTTACCCTGATAAAGCTGGCATAACAGCTAGAGTGAACGTCGTACAAAGGCAAGGAAAAATACCAAACAAATCGGTGAACGGTAGTTGCTCGCGCTCGCATTTCCTGCGGATTTGTTAAAAACGCCCTAATGGTATAAAAAAAGAAACATATAACAGCCATGATGAAGGGGGTGGCTATGTTATCCTTCTCAAACGGGTGAAATCTTGGGTTTTGGGTTGCAGCTCCAAGGTGGACAAACGTTTTTCCCTGTACCAACGTGTGGCGAAGAGCGGAAGAAGCCGGTAGTGCAAGCCGATAATTCAAGAATTCAATAAGCAGCGGTGTGAGAGAGCGCCGCATTACACGTAACTAGGAGCGTGGTTACACAATGCAGGAGGCATGGGAAGGCTTCAAGGAAGGCATCTGGACGGGAGAGGTTGACGTCCGAGACTTCATCCAGAAGAACTACACCCCCTACGAGGGCGACGAGTCGTTCCTCGCCGGCCCGACCGAGCGTACCAAGGAGCTGTGGGGCGAGGTTCTCGACCTGCTGCTCAAGGAGCGCGAGCAGGGCGGCGTCCTCGATATGGACACCAAGACCGTCACGGGTATCGTGAGCCACCCCGCTGGCTACATCGATAACGCCCACCGCGAGAAGGAGACCATCGTCGGCCTCCAGACCGACAAGCCGCTCAAGCGCGCGCTGCACGTCAACGGTGGTATCCGCATCGCTTGCCAGGCTGCCAGCCAGCACGGCTACAAGGTCGACGAGAACGTTGTCGAGCGCTACACCTTCGAGCGCAAGACCCACAACGCCGGCGTCTTCGATGTCTACACCCCGGAGATGCGCGCCTGCCGTTCGGCCCACATCATCACCGGTCTGCCCGATGGCTATGGCCGCGGCCGCATCATCGGCGACTACCGTCGTGTCGCCCTGTACGGTGTCGACTACCTGATCAAGGACAAGGAGGCCCAGAAGGCTTCCACCCCGACGGTCATGACCGCCGACAACATCCGCGATCGTGAGGAGCTGCAGGAGCAGATCCGCGCCCTCGGCGAGCTCAAGATGATGGCCGAGACCTATGGTTTCGACATTTCCAACCCTGCTACCAACACGCAGGAGGCCATCCAGTGGATGTACTTCGCCTACCTCGCTTCCGTCAAGGAGCAGAACGGCGCCGCTATGTCCATCGGCCGTACCTCCACGTTCATCGACATCTACGCTGAGCGCGACCTTGCCAACGGTACCTTCACCGAGGAGCAGATCCAGGAGTTCGTGGATCACTTCATCATGAAGCTCCGTATGGTCAAGTTTGCCCGTACCCCCGAGTACCAGGCCCTGTTTACCGGCGATCCGCAGTGGGTCACCGAGTCCATCGGCGGCATGGGTGTTGACGGCCGTACGCTCGTTACCAAGATGAGCTACCGCTACCTGCACACGCTCGAGAACATGGGCACCAGCCCCGAGCCCAACATGACCGTTCTGTGGTCGACCCGTCTGCCCGAGAACTTCAAGAAGTTCTGCGCCAAGACTTCTGTCGCCAGCTCCTCGATTCAGTACGAGAACGACGACCTCATGCGCGTTTACCACGGCGACGACTACGGCATCGCCTGCTGCGTGTCCTCCATGCGCATTGGTAAGGAGATGCAGTTCTTCGGCGCCCGTGCCAACCTGGCCAAGTGCCTGCTCTACGCGCTCAACGGCGGTGTTGACGAGGTCTCCAAGAAGCAGGTCGGCCCCAAGTACCGCGCCGTCGAGGGCGATACGCTCGATTACGACGACGTTGTGGCCAAGTACAACGACATGATGAAGTGGCTCGCTGGCGTGTACGTCAACTCGCTGAACATCATTCACTACATGCACGACAAGTATTGCTACGAGCGCATCCAGATGGCTCTGCACGACAAGCACGTGCATCGTTGGTTCGCTACGGGCATCGCTGGCCTTTCCGTCGTGGCTGACTCCCTGTCCGCCATCAAGTACGCCAAGGTCCACCCCGTCCGTGACGAGAACGGCATCATCGTCGACTTCGAGACCGAGGGCGAGTTCCCCAAGTACGGTAACGACGACGACCGCGTCGACCAGATCGCTCACGACGTTGTGCACCAGTTCATGGAGTACATCCGCATGAACGACACCTACCGCAACTCCGTGCCCACGACCTCGGTTCTGACCATTACCTCCAACGTCGTGTACGGTAAGAAGACCGGCTCCACGCCCGACGGCCGCAAGGCTGGCCAGCCGTTCGCCCCGGGTGCTAACCCCATGCACAAGCGCGATAGCCACGGCGCCATCGCTTCGCTGTCTTCGGTTTCCAAGCTCCCGTTCCGCGATGCTCAGGACGGCATCTCCAACACCTTCTCCATCATCCCGGGTGCGCTCGGCAAGGAGGACCAGGTGTTCTTTGGCGATATCGACCTTGATCAGCTGGGCGAGTAACTATTGTTAGTGCTATACTAACAATAACGATTACTGATTAGCGCGCCGGTTTCGGCCGGCGCCTATCGATCGAAGGAGACACATTATGAAGGTTTCTGAAGTTTCCGAGACTCAGGCCGATAACCTGGTCCACATGCTCGACGCTTACGCCGAGAAGGGTGGCCACCACCTGAACATCAACGTCTTCAACCGTGAGACGCTGCTTGACGCTCAGGCTCACCCCGAGAAGTACCCGCAGCTGACCATCCGCGTTTCCGGCTATGCCGTGAACTTCCACACGCTCACCAAGGAGCAGCAGGACGAAGTCATTTCGCGTACCTTCCACAACAAGTTCTAAAGGGGTTTAACTCCCGCAGGATCGCCGGGCCGCTTTGGGTTACTCTCCAAAACGTCCTCGGACATGCAAAGAGGCTCCGCTGCGCGCTTCGCGCTGCGGAGCCTCTTTGCGTCCTGCGGAATGTTTTGGAGAGTAACCCAAAGCGGCCCGGCGGGGGTCCTGTGTAGTCACCTTTTAGGCGGAACTCTCCTGATGGGTTGAGCGTTCTGGATTCTTGCTTGCTACCGTTTATCGCGTATAGCTACCGTTTGCGGAGTAAGTAACACTTAGCAATAAACCGTGTAGAATCTCAGTTAAGCACGGAGTTTTCCAGGGAGACGCTGTCCTTTGTTGTGTGCAAGGGGCGGCGTCTCTTTGGCGCTTGGACGCCGTTGTGCAACAGTGCGGCGGCGCGTGCCATGTATTGAAAAGCCAACGTCAAGATAGGTCGTGATGATAATGGGCAAGTACGTAATCGTGGTTGAATCTGGTTCGGATGTGACGCCAGAGCTCTGCGAACGCTATGGCATCGTGCGTGTACCCATGCATGTCACGATTGGTGACGAGACCGTTGAGGACGGCTCCATCGATCCGCTCGAGATTTACTCGCGCTGCAACGAGTTTGGCGTAATGCCCAAGACCAGTGGCTGTACGCCGGCAGATTTTGCGCACGTATATGACCGTATCCATGCCGAGCAGCCCGATGCGACCATTCTGCATCTTGCGTATTCCGAGGCCACGACCTGCTCGCATCAGTCCTCGAAGATTGCGGCCCAGGGGCGCGACTACGTGTTCTCCATGGACACGCGCTTTGTCTCGGTGGGCCAGTCACTCGTTGTCGTCGAGACTGCCAAATACATCGAGGCTCATCCCGATGCCACCGTTGACGAAATTTTCGCCTTCACCAATTCGGTGATGGACCGCGTGCTGTTGGGCTTTGTCCCAACCGATCTCGCCTTCCTTAAGGCCGGCGGTCGCTTGTCCAACGTCGCGTTCCTAGGCGCCCATCTGCTCAAGATTAAGCCCTGCATCGAGGTGACGGGCGGCAAGTTCGTGGCGACCAAGAAGTTCCGCGGTTCTATGCTCAAGTGCGCCCGTGCCTTTCTTGACCACATGGTAGCGAAGGGCGAGATCGACTACTCGCATATTGGCCTGGCGTATTCGGTGGGTCTTTCCGAGGAGTTGCGCGACGACATGGAAGTCTATGCGCGCGACCTGGGCTTTAAGGACATTGCCTGGACTCAGGTTGGTGGCGTCATCTCGAGCCACTGCGGCCCGACCGCCTTCGGTGCGGTGCTCACGCTTAAGGCGTAAAGGCCTGGCGTCTATTGATATCTATCGCCACAGCGGCGGGCGGGTTGCGACAACCCTCCCGCCGCTCTTGCGTGGGGCCAAATAGGACAACCCAATTGGCCGCCAAACCGTTTCGCCATCATGCGTATGGGCTAGAATGACTCTGGCATTTATGTAGCTAAAACCAATGAAAGGCAAGGTAGCGGGAATGGCTGAGATGACGCTTGAGGGTGTGGATGCTCGTCCCGAGGACTCTGCGTTTACCCTGGGCCGCGTACATTCGATTGAAACGATGGGAACGGTCGACGGACCCGGCATCCGCTTTGTGGTGTTTGTTCAGGGCTGCCCCATGCGCTGTGCGTATTGCCACAACCCCGATACCTGGTCGGTTAACGGCGGCACCATGGTGACCGTCGAGCACCTGATGGACGAGTTCCAGAGTAACCATGAGTTTTACCGCAGCGGCGGAATTACGGTTTCGGGCGGCGAGCCGCTTCTGCAGCCCGAGTTTTTGGCCGACCTGTTCCGTGCCATGCACAACAACCCCGATGGCCGCGTGCATACCTGCCTTGACAGCTGCGGATATGCGTTTGACCCCAACCACCCCGAGAAGTTCGATGCTGTGCTCAACGAGACTGATATGGTGCTGCTCGACATTAAACACGCCGATCCGGCTGAGCATAAAAAGCTAACCGGTTGCGATCCTGCGCGCATCCTGGCGTTTGGCGATGAGCTTGCGCGTCGCAAGATTAAGGTTGTTATTCGCCACGTGGTAGTGCCGGGTATCACCGATACGGTGGAGGAATGCGAGAAGCTCGGTCGCCTGATCGCTCCATGGCACAACGTGGTGGGTTTGGAGATGCTGCCGTATCACACGATGGGTGTCGTCAAGTACGAGCAACTGGGCATTCCCTATAAGCTTGAGGGCGTGCCTCAGATGGATACCGCGCGCATGCCCGAGCTGCGCAACGCCGTCATGGCCGGCATGAAAAAGCGCCGTGCGGAGCTCAGGTCGGCCATCGGCTAACAAGCCCGTCCCAAATTGACTACCCTTTAAGATGCGCAACAAGGCGGGCTGGATTAGCGAGGATGGTTACTATTCGACATGCGATGCCGGACTGATCGAAGTCGACGGCCATAGCTATGCCATGAGCGTCATGACATCGATGCCGTGGAGCGACCGCTCGAGCGAGGTTACGGCCGCGATTGCAAAGGCGCTGTTTGATACGCGAGCTGCACTGGCTTAGCGTGTTCGTTTGGCGAGGTCAAACAAAATGCTGGTACCATACCGTGGTTGAGAATTTCGTATAGGTTTGGGGAATGGTATGGCTACCATCGCGATTATCGGTGCGCTCGAAAAAGAGATCATGCAGATTAAGGAAGAGCTGAGCGACGTTTGCGAGGCGCGGGAGGCAGGCTTGACCGTTGTGAGCGGTGAGCTCGACGGTCTGACAGTTGTCGCCACAACGGCGGGCATGGGCACGGTGAACGCCGCTGCTGCAACACAGCACCTCATTAGCAAGTATGCTCCGCAGGCTGTTGTGTTTTCGGGCATTGCGGGCGGTTTGAACCCCAAGCTCCATATCGACGACGTGGTCATTGGCAAACGCCTACGCTATCTGGATACCGATACCGCGCTTATCGCCGAGTCCGCACCGGGGCTCGAGGAGTTTGGCTCGACGCCCGCGCTGGTCGATATTGCCGTCGACGTGCTTGCTGAGCGTGGGTTTGTTGACGCTTCGACAAATGCAGTTGCTTCGAACGAGGGCACCAAACAGTTCCTGGTCGGCACGATTGCCACGGGTAACCGCTTTGTGACGGGCGCCGCCATGCGCAACGACGCTATCGAAGCGACGCATGCCGATTGTGTCGGCATGGAGGGCGCGGCGATTGCCCATGTCGCAACCAAAAATGGTGTCGATTGCCTGGTGTTGCGCGCTATCAGCGATAATTGTGACGAGGCGTACGATGCAATTTGCGACCGAGAGTTCGATCTGTTCGAGTACGCGCGTGTCGCAAGTAACATCACGCTCGATATCGTCCGCCGCATTGCCGCCGCGCAATAGCGCGCTCTTTTGTAAGAACCTACGACCAAGGAGTGTCCATGGCCGATTCCATTAACTACCAGCTTGCCAAGTTCGTCGCCAGCTACGGCAAGGTTTCGCAGATTCCCGAGTCCACCTGCCCCGAGGTGAGCTTTGTCGGCCGCTCCAACGTGGGCAAGTCGTCGATTATGAACAAGCTCTTTGGCCGCAAGAACCTGGTCAAGGTTTCCAGTACGCCGGGCAAGACGAGCAACATCAACTTCTTTGAGGCCGACGACGTGCATTTCGTGGACCTGCCGGGTTACGGTTTCGCTCGTCGCTCCAAGGCCGAGCGCGACCGCTGGGCCGAGCTTATTGGCGACTTCTTTGACTCCGAGCGCAGCTTTAACCTGGTCGTATCGCTGGTTGACATTCGTCACGACCCCAGCAAGCTCGATCATGACATGATCGACTACCTGCAGGGCAACGAGTTCAACTTTATCGTCTGCCTCACCAAAGCCGACAAGCTCAGCCGCACCCAGCAGGCCCGCCAGGCAGCAGCCATCAAAAAGCAGCTCAACGTCCCGGCCGAAAACGTAATCATCACAAGCTCCCAGACTGGCACCGGTATCGATGAACTCAAGCGCCGCATCGCCGAGGCCTGCCTCTAATCGGGCTGCAGCCCCTCAAAAGCTCTCATCTATATCACCCCAGTGATAGTTATTGGTAAACTATCACTGGGGTGATGTCAATTGGTTCCGAGTATTATCCCAGGCGTTTCGAGTGAGAGCAGAACGCGCGGCGCAAGTACTTGGACACTGTGAATGGATTCGATTCCGAAGGTGTCGACATTAGGGATTTGATGGCAGGGAGGGTTGATTTAAATGATCCAAGAGTTAACGGATTGTGGGCCGAGTAGGACATACCCCGTCTACTACCTTGAGGATGCAATGAACAACCTCGGCGACTGCTTTGACTGCTTTGACTATGCCGTTAACGATTATGGGGCAGAAGGATCGGAAGTTGCTGAACTCTTTTGTCTGAGCGGCGTAGCCCGCGAGTTCGAACGCGGCAACGCATGGGTAGTGTCGGGAAAATCGGGCGTTGAGCTGTTCGCGCTCATTGCCGAAAGGTCCGGCTATCAATCAAGGCCGATGCCAAATCGAACCTACCGATTCGAAAAGACACCGGAATATTGGACAGGCTGGATATTGGCATACCTTCAGTGGCGCCTAGGAGAGTCTTTCGAAGATTTGCTGCATGTCGTTCCATTCGATGTGCTACGCAGTCTGTACTACCCCTGGCACGAAGCCTCGGAGGAACGCGTGGCTCGCCTCGTCTGCGATATGGCGAAAAAAGCGTCCAGGCAAACCAAACTTGCGTTAGCAAGAAAGAGGCTCAAGAAAACCCAACAAGATCTGGCATACGAATCGGGTGTGTCACTCCGCTCAATCCAAATGTACGAACAGCGCCAGAGAAACATCAATGAAGCTTCGGTAACAAGCGTAAGAACCATAGCAAAAGCCCTCCACTGCAACATCGAAGACCTCCTAGAACCAGTCTTCGAATACAAAGAAACCAGCGCCGTGTAAAGCGGGTATTGAACAACGATTGCGCAGATGAAAGCCTGTCAAAGCGCATTTCATACAGCGAAGCTAGATGGTTGATAGGGCATGTGGGTCTTGTAGGTATTCACAAGTTCGCTTATGTATAAAAATGCCCCGATAAGCAAGAGTGCTCGGCGGGGCATTTCTTAATCGATGACGCTAACGGGAGTTAAGCTTTAATAGCTTGCGACGGGAAGCACCCGTATTTGATGATCAAGGCCAATTATTCGATTCGGGCGCTCAACCAGTACTCTCCATTCGAGGCTGCGATTGCGTACGTAATTCCATTTTTGACGATTGGTTCATCTACGCAAGCAGCGCCGACTTGCTTGGCATCTGAAAACGAAAGTGTTGGATCAATCGCTTGTATGGTTGCTAATGCCGTTGCCGCGGCATAGTCTGAACTTTCGAAATACATGACTATATTCTTAAAGCAGTTTTCGGATCCAAGATAGCTAAATAGGATTTGGTTGCACGAGTCCGAAAAGAAACCTCCCACGCCTGCAAGCTTTGAGCCGTTTTTAATCTGGAGCTCGAGTCGTGTGCCGGTGTCGTCTAGTTTATAATCCGCTTTCATGCTGCTGCAATTAGGCAGATCGGAGAATTCTTCGTTAAGTCGCTCAATAAAGTCTTTAGGGGAAATAGAAAACATTCCGTCGCCAAGAAAAGACGTGATTTCTTTTTCGTTACGGGTGTCAACGACCTCTCCGCATCTCCCGCATTCTCGTATTTCCTTCGAGGTGGCGTCTACGTAGTCGATTTCGGTAGTCCACGAACCTGGCTGATGCCCAAGGGGCTTCCCTTCGGTTTTGCCACAACGTTGACAGGTTTTCGGAGCCGTGCATGTTGCTTCTTCCCATTCGTGCCCGAGCGGTTTCCCCTCGGTTTTGCCGCAACTATTACATGTTCGAGGGCTTGTACAGGTTGCATTGGTCCATAGCTTGTGCGTGCAAAACAATTGGGGAAACAGCATAGGCAAACAGAAGACGACAGCAACTACTGCAGCAGCTGCGATGGCCGCGCGTTTTTTACCACCGACTTTATGAATGGCTTTCGTTATAAGTGAGTCGTTCTCTTCTTTTTCGCAAACGACGCCATCTTCATTTGATGGTCGATCTTCAGGAGAAGGAGTGTCGTCAGCGCCATCAGCAAACTGCTTCCCTTCATTATTCGGCTTCTGTTCGTCAGATGCGCTGCGCATTTGCTCATCGTTGGGTTCTTTCATCTCGTTATCCATGTTTATCGAGTCTCCCCTCTCGCTTAAATATGCGATGCAAACAATTGCGGTAAGTGAAACAGCTGGTGACACAACTATATCCCAGTTTGGGATATATCAAAATGGAATATAGCGTAAGCGGCATGAACGTTGATGCTAATAGGACATGCGGAAAATGCCTCTCCCAAATTCGTCGGGAGCAAGGTATCACTCAGGTTGAACTCGCAAGGAAACTGAGGGTACCTCAGTCCTTCATCTCGAAAGTCGAGACCGGAGAGCGCAGTCTTAGGGTTTATGAGCAGTTCGCCTATGCGGAAGCGCTTGGAATTACCGTCGGAGTTCTTGTGCAAAGACTTGAGGAGGATTTGAGTGGCGGAGATAAATAGATTGCGCCGCGCATCGGTCGGTAATTAAATCAGTGCTAGGGGGCTAACAAAGATGTCATGGGTTAACCTCCAACAGCAAGAGTATAAATATCAGCCCGGCGCCCCTTCAAAGCGTGGGTTCCTGTAGACATCGCAAGCAACGTTGTCGTAGGGCACCCAGGGGCATCCCCTTAAAAACATTCCGCAGCACGAGGCCCGCTTATCCGCAGCTCCGAAGGAGCAGGATAAGCGGGCCTCAAGTGCGAGGACGTTTTTAAGGGGATGCCCCTGGGTGGCCCGGATAGACCGATCGGCGATGTCTACAGGTACTCGATTTGAGCGCCCTCGGTGTCGCACGTCAGAATATGCGTCTCACACTTGGGGAACTGCTCACGCAGCTTGACCTGCAGGAACTTGGCTACGATGGTGTCGTCAGTCACGGCCATGAGGGTCGAGCCGGAGCCACTGATCCAGATGGTCTTGGCGCCGCCGTTAAGGCAGGTGTCGCGCACAGCGTTGTAGTCGGGAATCAGGCGACGGCGATACGGCTCTTGGATGCGGTCGCCATTGGCGGCGGCAATCAGGTCCAGATCGCCGGTCTCGAGACCGCGCGTCATGCCGGCGATGCGGCCCATCTGCCACACGGCGGTGGAGAGCGGAATCTCCTGCGGCACGACCTTGCGCGCCTCGCTCGTATGTACCTCGTAGGGCGGAATCACGGTAATAAAACGCAAGCGATCGCTCACCTCGTAGCGCAGGCATTGGGGGAGCGAATCGGTCGGTGTAAAGGAGCAGACGGCGCCGCCAAGGATGGCGGGGGCGACGTTGTCGGGATGTCCCTCGACCTCGGTGGCGATGCGGACGAGCTCGGCGCGGTCGACGGTGTGGCCCGTCAGCGCGGCGGCTGCCATGATGCCCGCGACGACGCAGGTGGAGCTGGAACCCAGGCCGCGGGCGACGGGCACGTCGGTCTGGATGTCGATAGCGACGGGGAAGGCCGGCTCGCCCCAGGCGGCCAGAGCATCGACAAAGCTCACATAGACCAGGTTATTCTCGTTTTGGAACTCCTCGGGGCAGCCCGTGATGGTGAGCTTGTCGGCGCGCTCGAAGGTAAAGTGCGAGTAAAGGCTGACGGCCATGCCGAGGGTGTCGTAGCCGATGCCCAAGTTGGCGCTTGTTGCTGGGACGGTGATCTTGATCATGGGAATCTCCTGGGCGGTCTGCCTGTTTAGTTCGCTGCTCGGGCAGTCCTGGCTCGCTCGGAAAGCACATTAAGTGCTTTCCGGCTCGTGCGGAACTCGCGACGAACTAAACAGGCAGACCCGCATGTCAGCTCGTCATCATCCCGGTGGATTTCTGATAAAAGAAGGTGCGCCGGCTTTCGCCGGCGCTTAATAAGGGGTTTAGTTGGTGCTCATTCGTTTTGCTGCAGACTCGACGTAACTGTCCATCTCATCGACGTCGCAGACGTCTTCGAAGCGGACGGGCTTGGACTCGAGCTCGGCGAGCTGTGCCGGGGCGACCGTGTTGGTGGCCTGCTCGAGCACACGCATAGCCTCAAAGTCGTCCTCGGGCACGTCGAGGCCCAGGGCATCGCAGCAGGCGCGCGGGAACTTGTAGGGGCTGGCGGTCGAAAGCAGCACGCGGGCCTTGGCGCCCTCGGCGGGGGTGACTTTTTCAAAGACGTGATAGCCGCAGGCGGTGTGCGGGTCGATCACGTAGCCGTTTGCGTCCCAGCAGCTCTTGATGGCAGCGCGGACCTCGTCCTCGCTGGCCCAGCCGCAGCCAAAGACGCTCTGAATCTTTGCCAGCAGGTTGGCGGGAACTTCGTAGCGACCAGTCTGTGCCAGCTGCTCCATAAGGTCGGCAACAAGCTCGCAGTCGCCGTCGGACAGGAAGTAGAGCATGCGCTCCAGGTTGGAGCTGATGAGGATGTCCATCGACGGCGAGATGGTCGTGAAGAACGGACGGTTGCGGTCGTAGACGCCGGTGGTCAGGAAGTCGGCAAGCACGTTGTTCTTGTCGCTCGCGACGATGAGCTTGGCGACGGGCAGACCCATGCGCTTGGCATAGTAGCCGGCCAGGATATCGCCAAAGTTACCGGTCGGTACACAGAACTCTACGGCGTCGCCAGCCTCGATAGCGTCGGCGCGCAACAGCTGCGCATAGGCGGCAAAGTAGTAGACGACCTGCGGTACCAGACGGCCGACATTGATGGAGTTGGCGCTCGAAAGCACCGTGCCAGCGCCCTCCAGGCGCTCGGCAAGCTCCTTATCGGCAAAGATGCGCTTGACGGCGCTCTGGGCGTCGTCAAAGTTGCCGCGGATACCGCAGACGGCGACGTTGTCGCCCTCCTGCGTGGACATCTGCAGGTTCTGCACGCGGCTGACCTTGCCCTCGGGATAAAAGACGGTGATGCCCGTACCTGGAGCGTCGGCAAAACCGGCGAGTGCGGCCTTGCCGGTGTCGCCCGACGTGGCGGTGACGATCATGATGCGCTCGGCGCCGCCGTCCTTGGCGGAGGTGCGGGCCATGAGGCGGGGGAGCATCTGCAGGGCGACGTCCTTAAAGGCGCTCGTGGGGCCACCAAAGAGCTCCATCACATAGGTTTGAGGGACGTCGGTGCCCGGCGCTGTATCGAGTTTGACGAGCGGTGTAACCTCTTCGCTCGCGAACGTGCCGCGGTATGCCTCATTCACACAGGCCGAAATTTCTTCGGCTGTGTAATCATTCAGTAACATTCCCAACACATCTTGAGCGATTTCAAAGTACGATTTATCTGCAAGCGAGCTGATATCGACCTGCTGGGTGCCGAGCTCGTCCGAGACAAACAAACCCCCGTCGGGAGCGATGCCGGTACGGATTGCCACCTTACTTGAGCACGATAAAGTGCGTCCTCGTGTACTATGATAAGTTCCCATATAACACTGCTCCTCGGATGCCTTGGTCCCAATCGGTGAACCCATGGTATCAGAGCGCGCAAAACAGGTTTGCAGAGGCTTTTAGAAAGGTAACCTCCACGCCATGATAAAAATTGCCAAGTTTGGCGGCTCGTCGGTCGCCGACGCCGAACACTTTAAGAAGATCAAGGCCATCGTCGATGCCGACCCGGCCCGCCGTTTTGTGGTGGTTTCTGCCTGCGGTCGCCGCTTTAAGGGCGACACCAAGGTGACCGACCTGCTCTACCTGGTTAACGCGCACGTTAAGTACCACGTGTCGTGCGAGGAGCTGCTCGAGGACATTGGGCAGCGCTATTTTGATATCGCTGACGAGCTGGAGCTCACCTATCCCATCCGCGAGGAGTTCGCGGCCTTTGCCGAGCGTGCCCGCTCGGGTGGCTACTCCACCGAGGAGCTCGTGAGCCGTGGCGAGTGCTTCACCGCTCGCCTGATGGCCGAGTACCTGGGCCTGCCGTTCCTGGACGCCGCGACGGTCGTTGCGTTCCATCACGACGGTACGCTCAGCATGAACCGCACCTCCGAGCTGGTGCAGGAGTACGGTCAGCAGGGTGGCTTTGTCATGCCCGGTTTCTACGGCGCGACGCGTGAGGGCCAGATCAAGCTGCTCGACCGTGGTGGCGGCGATATTTCCGGCTCGATTCTGGCTAAGTGCCTGGGCGCCGACCTTTACGAGAACTGGACCGACGTCTCGGGCTTCTACTCTGCCGACCCGCGCATCGTACCCGAGGCTCAGCCCATTGCGCGCGTTACCTACGAGGAGCTGCGCGAGCTTTCGTACATGGGTGCAAGCGTCCTGCACGAGGAGGCCGTGTTCCCCGTGCGCGAGGCCGGTATTCCGCTAGTCATCAAGAACACCAACGCGCCGCAGGACCCCGGCACCATCATTAGCGAGACGGCCGACGAGGGCGAGGCGGAGCCCATCATTACCGGCGTGACCGGCAAGCGCGGCTTTGTCGCCATCAACGTGGCCCGCGACCGCACCAAGCCCCGTGTCGGCTTTATGCGCCGCGCGCTTTCGGTCTTCGAGCGCTATGACGTCTCCGTCGAGCACATGCCCACCGGTGTCGACCGCTTTGGCGCCGTGGTGCAGGAGCAGGACGTGCACGATTCGCTGTACTCGCTCGTGGGCGACATTCAGCAGGAGGTCGAGCCGCTCGAGATCGAGGTTGTCGAGGGCCTGGCGCTTATCGCTACCGTTGGCCGCAACCTGCGCGGTCGCGCCGGCATCTCTGGCCACCTGTTTGGCATGCTTGGCCAGGCGGGCGTGAGCGTGCGTATGATTTCGCAGAGCTGCGACGAGATCAACATCATCATCGGCGTGGAGGAGAAGGACTTCGATCTGGCGATCCAGACCATTTACCGTGCCTTCTCCGATGAAAACGGCATTGTGAAGGTCTCCGACCTGGAGGCTCCCGCGCCGGCCGATCCCATCCAGGCCGCGCTCAAAAAGTAGCGACTGCTCGGTGGATTTTTGGGTCATGTCTCAAAAATCTACGGCGGGGCGTTTCGTTTCGGTTTCGTTTCGACGGGGCGGATTTCGTGCCCGCCCCGTTCTTGTATACACTGGCAACAATAATCGGCCTGCTTGGCGTGCGGGCAAAAGCCATAACCTTTAAAGGGGGAAGCATGAAACAGTACACGGTTGCTATTTTGGGCGCGACGGGAGCTGTGGGCACCCAGATGCTCGAGTGCCTCAACGAGCAGGAGTTTCCGGTCGGTAAGCTCAAGCTGCTGGCGAGCGCGCGCTCTGCGGGCAAGACCGTTGAGTTCCGCGGCGAGCAGATCGTGATCGAGGAAGCTTGCCCCGAGGCCTTTGAGGGCTGCGACATCGTGCTCGGCGCTGCCGGCGACGATATCGCCAAGGAGCTGCTGCCCGAGGCCGTCAAGCGCGGCGCCGTCGTGGTCGACAACAGTCACGCCTTCCGCATGGATCCCGAAGTGCCGCTGGTTGTGCCTGAGATCAATGCCGACGACATCAAGTGGCATCACGGCCTTATCGCCAACCCCAACTGCGCGACCATCATCGGCCTGGTTCCCACCTGGCCGCTGCATCAGCTCGCCGGCGTGAAGCGCATGATCGTCTCGACGTATCAGGCTGCTTCGGGTGCCGGCGCTCCCGGCATGGCCGAGCTCGAGGCTCAGCTGGCCGCCCTGGGCCGTGGCGAGGAGATTCCCGAGCCGCGCGCATTTGCCGCCCAGCTCGCGAGCAACCTGATTCCGCAGATTGGCGGCGTCAAGGAGGAGGGCTTTACCTCCGAGGAGATGAAGCTGCAAAACGAGGGTCGCAAGATTATGCATCTGCCCGAGCTGCGCGTGAACTGCACCTGCGTGCGCGTGCCCGTGCTGCGCTCGCACTCCGAGAGCATTACGCTCGAGTTCGAGCGTGACATCACGGTTGAGGAGGCTCGTGCTGCGCTGGCTGCCGCTCCCGGCGTCAAGCTGGTTGACGACATGAGCGCCGAGGATGCGCACGATCGCTTCCCCATGCCGATGGATACGTCCGACCAGGACCTGATCTGGGTCGGTCGTGTGCGTCGCGACATCTCGAACCCCGAGGCCGCGCGTGGCATCACCTTCTGGTGCTGCGGCGACCAAATCCGTAAGGGCGCGGCAACCAACGCCGTCCAGATCGCTAAGCTGCTCTGCGAGTAGCGGTGGACCTGTCCGGCGGGGGCCGGGCTTAGTTTTCAGAACGTCCTCGACCATGTGTGGCGCCTTGTCCTGCTCCTTCGGAGCCGCGGACAAGGCGCCACACTGGTCTGCGGAGTGTTCTGAAAACTAAGCCCGGCCCCCGCCTGCGGTGACGCTGCTGCGAGTGGCCTGCGATGGGGTCGTTGTTGGTTGGGGCCGCTGGGCTGATGTGGGGGAACGTGGTTGTTGCGGGCCCTGGTCCCGGCGGCGGCCTCGGCGCTTTGCGCCTGCCGCCTTTGGGGACTGCGGAGCGCGGCCGGCAGCTGCGGCGCTGTCGCGCCTGCTGCCTGCGGGGACTTTGGGGTCGTGCGGCAGCTGCGGCGCTGTCGCGCCTGCTGCCTTGGGTGACTTTGGGGTCGATTGAGGTTGTCTGCACAATTCGCGGTATTATGTTGCGAAGTTTTGAAAGGAGCCGCTGGTGGTCACGACGACGTTTGCCTCGCCTTTGGGCGAAATCTTGCTTGCCGCTGATGGCCGCGGTCTGACGGGGCTTTGGTTTGAGGGACAGGAGCATTTTGGCTCCACGCTTCTCCGGGAAGACTCCGAACATGTTGAAGGCGCTGACGCGGTTTCCGGTACCGGTGGGATGTCTCCGGTGAGTCCGGTAAATGGTGCGGCCTCTTCGGTGCTTGAGCGTTCCTGGGCTTGGCTGAATGCTTATTTTGCAGGGCAGGAACCTCGGTTTACGCCGCCGTTGCATATGATCGGTACGGCGTTCCAGCGCGAGGTTTGGTTTGAGCTGCTTTCTATCCCACGTGGCGAAGTCGCTACATATGGCGAGATTGCCCAGCGTATTGCGGCTCGACATCGTGTGCCGGGAAATGAGGCGCCCGTCGTGTCTCCTCGTGCGGTGGGGGCTGCGGTTGCGCGTAATCCCATTTCGATAATCGTGCCGTGCCATCGCGTGGTCGCGGCCGACGGATCGCTCAACGGATATGCCGGCGGGCTTGATCGCAAGGAGTGGCTGCTTCGGCTTGAGGGCGCGTACGAGGACTAACGTTCGGGCACTTTGCATAGCCAGGACGCCATGAAAGAATGGGACGCGCTTTCCGAATGGAGGCCCGGGCGGAAACCACGTCCCGGAATTCCGTTTTAAAGCGGGACACGCTTTCCGAATGGCGTCCCAAGCGGAAACCACGTCCCGGAATACAGCCTCAGAGTGGGACGCCGTTTCCGGTTGAGACCACCTGCTTGAGCATCTTTCTACGCTCGCTTTTGCAGTGCATAGATCGATTTGTCCATGTTGAACAGGTAAGCCACGACGCAGACAATAAAGAAAATCGGCAGATTGCCAAAGCCAAAGACCTCGCAGCCAATAAGGATGGGCGCGAGCAGCGTGTTGGTGGCGCTGCCAAAGACGGCGGCATAACCCAGCGCGGCGCAGAGCTCGACGGGCATGCCGAGAATCCCGGCGAGCATGACACCCAGACTGGCCCCGATGGAGAACAGCGGCGTCACCTCGCCACCCTGATAACCTGCGGCAAGCGTGGCGATGGTGAGTGCGAATTTGAGCGCCCAGTCCCAAGGCATGATGGCGATCTTGCCTTCACCGTTGAGCGCCGCTGATATCAGGTTGGTGCCAAGTCCGCAGTATCGCCCCTGCCACAGTGCGAACAGGATCGCCGACAGCGCAAGGCCCATAACGGCAACGCGCATGTAAGGGTTGGGGAGCAGCCGCGCTGCAAGGGTCTTGGCATGGGCAAGGCACCAGGCAAAAGCTCCACCTACCATACCAAACGCGATACCCAACAGCGCCAGCCGCTCAAGACCGGGGAGGTCAAGCGCATATGAGGCGACAACGGCGACCTCAAACTTCTCGAGTCCCAAGGCGCCGGAAGTCATGCTTGCGGCGAGCGAGGCTGCGAGTGCGGGAAGCAACGCACGGTATTCCAAGCGTCCTGCGACCAGTACTTCGATGGCAAAGACCGTGGCGGCGAGAGGCGTTCGAAAGAGTCCGGCAAAGCCGGCGGCCATGCCAATAAGCAAAAACGTGTTGCCGGGGTCTCGGAAAGGCAGGCGTCGGCCGATCCAATGTGAGACGGTTGCGCCGATCTGCACGGCCACGCCCTCGCGTCCCGCACTGCCGCCAAAGAGGTGCGTCCCCCACGTGCTCAGCATAATGAGCGGCACCAAACGCGGGGAGATGGCTTTCTCGCGTCCGTGGCCCACGTCGAAGACCAGACTCATGCCGCGGTCGGTGCCCTTGCCCCAAGTGCGGTAGGCAAACACGATGGCAAGGCCCATAAGAGCGAGGAAGGGAAGGAGCAGCGTGATGTGCTCGTCGCGGAAGGCGCCGATTGCCAGGAGCACACGACCAAAAAAGGCACAGATGGCGCCAACGATAACGCCGATAGGGATTCCGACGGCGCCCATGAGCACGAGACCGCTATAGGTGTTGACCAGGCGTTTGATTCTGCTCGAAGCGCTGCTTTCTGACATTTTGCTTTCCGACACTTGCTCTCTTGATAGAAAAAGAGCTGGAGTTGCGCATCGTTGAGAGGCTTTCCAGCTTTAGCAAAACAAACTTATAAGATGCGACGGGCCGCGTCAAGATAATTACCGGACGGCCTAGGAGGCGGCTGGTTGGCTGGCTTAAAACCTAGCGCGTGAAATGACGCCCCACGCTATTCAGCGCGCTTGATAGGATGACGAACCACAGTCTTAAGTTTCTCCGGTGCACATTTGCGTGGATCGGAGAGATAGATTTCGTGATGTAAACGGGTGTCTGAGAAGTCGGGGGCATAGCCCTGTTCGGTCGCGTATTCATGCATGGCGTCTACGGTTGTCGGCTCGCTGTCATAGGGTCCGGTATGCATGCACTGAACGCAGAGACCCTCATCAACTTTAAGCAGCTCAACAGCGGTAAAGTCTAGTTTCTTTTTGGCCGTGGCTTCAGCGACTGCCCAGTCAAAATCATCTCGGCTGACGAAATCGGGCAGGCGGATGCACGAGATAAAGTTGAAATCGTCCTTGCGTACATAATCGATGTCGCCGCTCGGGGAGTCTTGCCACCAGAAACCCTCGAGCGGCGGTACCACAAAGTCGAAATAGCCCTCGATGCTCCTTGGGCCTTTCTTCGACATCTTGACGGTATAGGCGATGCCGTAAAGTAGCGGCAGGGCGTTTTGATACTCGCCACCTTCGGTATTTGGGTCGCCCTTTCCGCGAACGGCAACGTAGTTCATAGGCGGGACAGTTACGATGCTCGGCTTGCTTGCAGGTTTGTAGAGCTCCTTGCATTCCTTCTTAAAGTCGAACGCCATGTTGGCCGCCTTTCTGCGTATTGGCCTGCTTAGATAGTTGAATCATATCATAGAAACGAACAGCTGTTCGAATTATTTGGCTGACAGATTGAGATGCGTGCGTTGTGCTTGGCGGTCGGCCTGACCCCGTCGATGATTTCTCGGCCTCCCCGGCGCCTCATCTATAGCTGCCGTTTCCCCCATATAAAACCTGCCAAAATAAACCTGTCCCTTTTTGGTAGGTGGGAAATGGGTAATACTAAAGAGTTATCCGACCAGATGGGAATTAATCGATGGCCTATATCGAATTCAAAGACGTCATCAAAGCATACGGCGAAGGCGACGCCCGCATCCACGCGCTCGACGGCGCGAGTTTTACGGTCGAGCGCGGCGAGCTCGCCATCATTCTGGGTGCTTCGGGCGCCGGCAAGACCACGGCCCTCAACATTCTGGGCGGCATGGACACGGCGACCTCCGGCACTGTGACGGTGGACGGGCGCGACGTGAGCTCCGCGAACGAGGCGCAGCTCGTGGAATACCGCCGCGCCGACGTCGGCTTTGTCTTCCAGTTCTACAATTTGGTCCCCAACTTGACGGCGCTCGAAAACGTCGAGCTCGCGGCGCAAATCTGCCCCGATTCGCTCGATGCCGAACAGACGCTTCGCCAGGTCGGCCTGGGTGAGCGCCTCGCCAACTTTCCGGCGCAGCTTTCGGGCGGCGAGCAGCAGCGCGTGTCCATCGCCCGCGCACTGGCCAAGAATCCCAAGCTGCTTCTGTGCGACGAGCCCACGGGCGCGCTCGACTACAAAACCGGCAAGCAGATCTTGCAGCTGCTACAGGACACCTGTCGCAAGCAGGGCATTACGGTCATTATCATCACCCACAACTCCGCGCTGGCGCCCATGGCAGATCGCCTGATTCGCTTTAAGAGCGGGCGCGTGGAGAGCGAGACGGTCCAACAAAATCCCGTGCCGATCGAGACGATCGAGTGGTAGCGCCCATGGACCAGGACCGCCAAAACAGCCAGCGCCGCGACGCGCAGAACACGGAGCGCGAGCAGGATTTTACGACCTACCGCACCGCCCAAAGCTCAAACGACATGGTGCCGATGGTTTTTCGCCGTAGCATCTACCGCACAATCCGAGGCAGTCTTAAGCGCTTCTTATCCATCGTCGTAATCACGGCGCTCGGCGTGAGCGTGATGTGCGGCCTCAAGGCGGGTTGCGAGGATCTGTGCGATTCGGTCGATGCCTATTTTGACCAGCAGAATGTTTATGACATCAACGTGCAGTCGACCTATGGTCTGACCGATGACGATCTTGCTGCGATCCAAGAGGTCGATGGCGTCGAGACGGCCGAGGGCATCTACACCGAGACTGCCTACACCGCCGTGGGCACAACGCGCGAGCGCGTGGTTGTCCAGAGCCTTTCCAGGGAGAATATCGATCAACCGGTGCTGTTGAGCGGCGATTTGCCCGAGTGTGCCGGCGAGGTCGCGGTGACCTCACGTTTTTTGAAGGCTTCGGGCAAGAAAATCGGCGATACGGTGAGCTTTGCCGCCAACGATGCGAGCTCGTCGAACCAAAGCGCCAAGGACCAGTTTGCCGATGGGGACTACACCATCACGGCAGAGGTTCTCGATCCCACCGACGTGAGCTCCGACTCGACGGTCAACGCCTTCCGTGCTGCTTCGACTGCGGACTACAAGTTCTACGTGAGCGAGGATGCCGCGACATCTTCTTCCTACTCCGCTGTCCACGTGGTCGTCGAGGGAGCCAAGAGCCTCAACTCCTATTCGGATGCCTACTCGGCAAAGATCAATGAGGTCAAGGGCAATATCGAGAAGATCCGCGAGGAGCGTGAGAAGGCGCGCACTCAGGAGCTGACGGTCGACACACCGGCGAGCTTGGACGCGGCTGAGCGTCAGGCGAATATGGTCTTTGGGATCGAGCAGGACAACATCAATCGCATGGCCGAGGGCAGCGACGAGCGTGCGCAGGCGCAAGCCGACCTGGACCAGCGCCGCGCCGCCGCCGACCAGCAGTTTGCCGATGCCCGCGCCGAGCTCTCTGACCTGGGCGAATGCACCTGGTACATCCAGGACCGCGGCAATATCGCAAGCTACTCGAGCGTCGAGAGCGATAGTTCTTCGATCGAGGCCATCGCCACGGTGTTCCCGTTCATCTTCTTTATCGTCGCCGTGCTTATCAGCCTCACCACCGCCACCCGCATGGTCGAGGAGGAGCGCACGCTTATTGGCCTGTACAAGGCGCTCGGCTATTCACGCGGGCGTATCCTGTCCAAATATGTGGACTACTCGCTGTGGGCGTGTCTGATCGGTGGCGTGCTCGGCAATATCATCGGATTTGTGGGTCTGCCGCTGTTCTTGTTTACGGTGTTCGACGACATGTACTCGCTGCCCCAGATGCTACTTTCGTACGACATCGTGTCCTCGATCGTTTCGGTGGCGCTGTTTGCCGTGGGCGTGGTGGGAGCCACGATTATCGCCTGCCGCCACGAGATGGCCGAGACCCCTGCCTCGCTCATGCGTCCCAAGGCTCCGCCCGCCGGCTCGCGCATCCTGCTCGAGCGTATCGGATTTATCTGGCGCCGCATGGGCTTCTTAAACAAGGTGGCGGCGCGTAACCTGTTCCGCTACAAAAAGCGCGCCTTTATGACCATCTTTGGCATTGCGGGCTGCACGGCGCTTGTGATTTGCGGTATGGGCATCCGTGATACGTCGGTCGCGCTGTCGCCCAAGCAGTACGGGCACATCACACGCTACGATTTGCTGGCGGTCGCCAATCCCGATGATTTTTCGCAGACGTGCGCGGCGTTGGATGAGCGCAGTGCAGCCAAGGATTCCAACGTGACCGTGACTTCGACGCTGCCGATTATGACCGACAACGTTACCTTTACATTCGGCGGAAAGAGCGAGACCGTGCAGCTGATCGTGGTGCCCGATGACCGCACGAACGACCTGGATGACTACGTGCGCCTAGAGGACGAGTCCAAAGAGCCGCTGTCTTTGCGTGACGGAGACGTGTATCTGAGTAAGAGTTCACAGCTGGTGCTGGGGATTCAGCCGGGCGATACGGCATACGTCCAGGATTCGTCGCTCAATGTTGCCAAGGTCAAAGTCAGTGACATTTCGCTTAACTATCTTGGCAACACGCTTTACATGACGCAGGGCACCTATGAGCGCGCGTTCGGTCGAAGCGCACGCCTCAACGGCGTCTTTGTGCTGCTTAAGGGCTCGTCGGCCGACCAGATTGCGTTTAGCAAGAAGCTTAAGAGCGACGGTTGGCTCACCATCTCGAGCACGGCCGAACATTGGCAGAACTACGAGGCGAACTTTGCGATCATCAATTCGGTCGTGGTGCTCGTGACTTTTATGGCGGCATGCCTGTCGTTTGTGGTGGTGTTTACGCTGTCCAACACGAATATCTCCGAGCGCGAACGCGAGCTGGCGACCATCAAGGTGCTGGGCTTCCGCCGTGGCGAGGTGCACCATTACGTCAACAAGGAGACGTTGATCCTCACGGCAATTGGCGCCGCGCTGGGCGTGCCACTGGGCGGCTTGCTGGCCGAGAGTTTTACGTACATTTTGCAGATGCCGTCGCTGTACTTTGACGTCGAAGTCGAGCCGCTAAGCTACGTGCTCGCCGTGGTGCTTTCCTTTGGCTTTACGTTTATCGTCAACCTAGCCACCAATCGTACCCTCAACAAGATCGACATGGTCGGCGCCCTCAAGAGCGCCGAGTGACCTGCCAAAAAGGGACAGGTTTATTTTGGCAGGTTTTATCTGCGCAAACGCCGGGCACCTACGAGCGACCCGGCGTTTGTTGCTTTGCTATCTTTTGCCCGCAGGCGTGGATGAGAGGCTTTCTTTAGCCTTCGAGATTGGGCTTGAATGGGTCGTATGCCACAAAACGGGCCTATCTACTACGTTTAATTGGACACCCTCAACCATGCCGGGAAAACGAAAAATAAAACCGCAGGTAGAAGGCCTGTCGATTTTCGAAAAAGGCGGTCATGGTTGGCCCCATCGAGTTAAACGTAGTAGATGGCCCCTTTTCGTGGCGCGCGGTCAGCTCAATGCTAATCTCCGTGCCGGAACTGACCCAGTTGTTTGTAAGTTGCGGTGATATACGGACTGTTTGGCGCTTTGGAGCTTCAAAACAGTCCCTATCTCACCGCAACTTAGGAGAAGGGCGGGGGTGGTTGGGTGCTGGTGGGTCGGAGCGTGTTAGGCCTGTTGGCGGTGCTTCCATTGTTTGCGGCACCAGCGCATGAGCGCTTTGATGACGGGAATCGTGATGAGGATGATCCATGCAGGATGGGGCTGTCCCAAACAGAGCCACATGTAGAGGAACCAAGCGATGGCGGCTGCCGGGTAGATGACCTCGATCAGCTTAGATAAGTGGCGTTGGTCGATAAAGTCGCCAAGAGCGTAATAGACGGGAATCAGAAAGACGAGGAAGAGTCCCGTAGCCCATGTGCCGTAGACAATGCCGAGCACCAGATAGGCGAGGGCGACAAGCGCAGGGAAGGGGAATTTGTTCCATGCACGTCCGACCTTGGTGTGGAAATGCTTGCCGTGATGGTCGAGCTTGTCGTGTGCTTCCTTCCAGCTGGAAAACGTCTCGCCGTCGATGGTGACGGTGCCGTCGTCATTGGTATGCACACTATGTCCATCGTCCTCAAGCGTATCGATATGCAATCCGCCTGGCCCCACATGGACCTCTTCACCCTTGCGCTCGTTAGCCACATGGATGCCATTCCAGCCAACATGAACCTCTTCGCCTTTGTTGGGGTCAATAACGTGGATGCCGCGCGCGAGGGAAATATCGACAAGTGGCTTATCGCTGCAATCAGCGTGTTCAGTAGAAGCCTCAGCCTCCTCAGCCTTATCTGAAGCTTTGGTGCCGGCGTTGCTGTTCTGCGCCTCATCATCAGCCTGCGAGTCGTCAGTGCTATCCACCGCCTCCCCATACAGCAGCTCATCCAGCGACACGCCATACAGCGCGGCGAGCGCAATAAGGTTATCGGTATCGGGAGAGGATTCGCTGCGCTCCCATTTACTGACAGCCTGACGACTCACACCCAGCTGGGCGGCAAGCGCCTCCTGAGAAAGCCCGGCAGCCTTGCGGCGATCGACGAGCCGCTGTGCCATCGCAAGATCCATGACAGTTCCTTTCATGTGGTGACCGTAATCGAATGAGCCGAGTATGCCGAGAACAACCGGTAGCGACCACCATTTCTAGTTAGAATCTGCCCCAACCCTACCGCAACTACCGGTAGCAACCCCTAACGACCAGCCATTTCAGGACAAATGTCAGTGCAAGTAGCAGCCAAGAGCCCCCACTCAGTAAGTTGCGGTGGAATAGTTTTTGGATTCAGCCATTTGCGGACTAAGCAGGAACTATTTCACCGCAACTGAATTTCAGACCAGGCACCCGCAGCAAGAAGACGAATAGCCTCGGCGAGTATGTAAACGCAGGGCCCTCCGACCCCGCCCGACGATTTCGATTGGCGACCTTTGACGGAGTCAAGGGAGGAGCCAAATCGAAATACGTCGGGCGGGGTCGGAGGGCCCGATGGGGTGGATTCCAGCCGAGGCTATTCGTCGCCGAAGCTGATGCCCAACGCCTTGGCCTCGCGCACCAGATCGCTCTGGGGGTCGACATATTTGAGCTTGCCGGCGACCTCCTCGAGCGGCATGTGGCACATCTTGCCGTCACGCAGGGCAATCATGTAGCCAAACTCGCCGCGTAGGCAGCCGAGCGCTGCCTCGACGCCGCACTGGGTCGCAAAGATGCGGTCCTGGGCGTCGGGCTGGCCGCCGCGCTGCGTGTGGCCGGGGATGGCGACGCGGGTCTCGCGACCGGTCTTGGCCTCGATCTCCTTGGCGATGTCGTACACGATTGACGGGCTCGTACGCTCGGCGAGCTTCTTCTTGTACTCCTTCTTGGACAGTGCCGCGTCATCCTTGGAGATGGCGCCCTCGGCGACGGCTACGATCGTAAAGCGGCTGCCGGTTTCCATGCGATGCTCGATGGTCTTGATGACGTTATCCATGTCGTAAGGGATCTCGGGAATCAGGATGACGTCCGCGCCGCCCGCGACGCCGGCATACAGCGGAATCCAACCGACCTTGTGGCCCATGATCTCGATGACAAACACGCGGCCGTGACTCGAGGCAGTGGTGTGGATGTCGTCGATGCACTTGGTGGCGACGTCGATGGCGCTCGTAAAGCCAAACGTCAACTCGGTGCCCCAGGTGTCGTTGTCGATGGTCTTGGGCAGGGCGATAACGTTGAGGCCCTCTTCGCGCAGGCGGTTGGCGGTCTTGGTGGAGCCGTTGCCGCCCAGCATAAACAGGCAGTCGAGCTGCAACTTGTGATAGGTGTGGACCATCGCGGGCACCTTCTCGACGCCGTCGGCCTCGGGAGTATCCAGGCGCTTGAACGGCGTACGGCTCGTGCCCAGGATGGTGCCGCCGCGGGTGAGGATACCGCTAAAATCGGCGGGCGTCATGACGCGGAACCTGCTGTAGATAAGGCCCTGGTAGCCGTCCTCAAAACCGTAGATCTCGATAGGCTCTTCGCTATTGGTCATGAGTGTTTTGACGATGCCGCGCATGGTGGCGTTGAGCGCCTGGCAGTCGCCGCCACTGGTAAGAAGACCGATCCTGAGCATGATGAATCCTTCCGGGCAAGTTATAACATGCGCATAAGTTTACCCCCGCACACTGTTGATACGGGGGTAAAACGTGTTAGCTCAAGCGTATAGAAATGTAAGCAACGTCAGGCGAGCGTAAGGTCGACGGGCCTGGCTCCTTACAGTGCGAAGGCGTCGGCGTCGCCCCAGTGGCGGCGCAGCGTAATAGCGGCGGCGGGTTCGGTATTGTCAAAGACGACCGACCACTGCGTGTTGCTGGTGATGTCTTCCGGATTGGGCTCTTGCGCTGCAGCGCGTAGGGCCTTCCAAGCGACTGCCTCGTCTTGGGCACCGACATGGGCGTCAAGGACATCGGCGATTGCGACGGCGCGCTCTTTACCATGGCCCAGCTCGCCATTCTTTTGGTTGGGGAGCACCTCGTCGCCATAGCAGGTGTAGAAGTTCGTAACCTGGCGTACGGGAGTCGCTTTGAAAGCGCGGTCCGGATCGTGCGGATCCCACTCTACTACGCGCGCGTCACCGGCGGCGTCGTTGATAAAGAAGTGGTAGTCGCGTCCGGCCATGGCGTGCATGTCATAGGCAGAAAGCAGGTCGACGGCCTCCTGTGTGGTAGCCGCGCGGTCGAGCACCAAGCGGATGGCGAGCGAGGTATTGATGACGGGGCGCTGCGTGTCCTGGTCACAGGGCTTGGAATCCAGAGTGAGTACGGCAATGGACACGCCGCATTCGTTAACACCGTCGAGCTGGGCAAACGGGCCCATCAACGCCGCGGCGCGTCCGGCGATGGAGTCAAGCGGAGTGTTATCGCCCAGGTTATTGAGGGCCGCAAAGCCGATGGAGGCATAGCCGTCACGCGGGTGATTGCGCACCAGCAGCGCCGAGGTGTCGTCCTTAAAGTCGTAATTGCGACCGGTGCGCACGCGGCCTTCGGCATCTACGGCGACAAAAGCGCTGCAGGCAAACTGGGGTGCCTGGACATGTGTCGGCACACCGGGCAGCACCTGCGCCACCACGGCATCGATGTAGGCCTGGTCGTCGCGCACGCCAGCAGCGATGATGCGATCAAGATCGTAGTCGTAGGCGATGTCGATTGCGTACAGGTCATAGCCATCCGCATAGTCGGTCAAGCGTTTGAGCGACGCGGCGGACTTGATTTGCTTGTGATAAACGATACCGGTGGCAGCGGCAAGGCCGACGGCGGCTCCCGCGACACCGTAGGCGATGGCAATGTTACGTGGCTTCATGACGACTCCTCTCGTCCTGTTAGCGTAATTGTCGCAAAAGGAGTGCGGGCATGATGACTCAACTTGGTGAGCGGCGCGGAATTAAGCACGGAATGAAGAGTGCGGCGCTGGCGCGGCGGGGTATGCTGGAAGGGACCATCAACCCAGCGAAAGGGGAGAGCATGACGGATCAGGAAACGCCCGAGCGCGCGCACGTGACGGCCGACGATATCGAGGCCGCCAACGACCTTATCGACTTTATCGAGGCATGCCCCAGCATGTTCCATACGGCGGCGACCATTATGGCTGAGCTCGACGAGGCAGGCTTTACCTATCTGCCCGAGAACGCGGCATGGGATATCGAACCGGGCGGTCGTTACTACACGCAGCGCAATACTTCGAGCGTTATCGCCTTTAAGGTGGGCGAGGACTTGGCTGCGACGTGGGGCGAGGACGGCGTTGCCGGTGACTATCATTTTCGGCTCACGGCGTCGCACAGCGATTCGCCGACGTTTAAGGTCAAGGCCGTGCCCGAGCTTGACGGCGCAGGCGAGACGTTGCGCCTGAACACCGAGGCCTACGGCGGCATGATCGACTACACCTGGTTCGATCGTCCGTTGGCGCTCGCGGGCCGCGTGTTGGTACGCGAAGGCGACCGTATTGAGAGCCGCCTGCTTGCCACCGAGCGCGAAGTCGCTATTATCCCGAGTCTTGCTATCCACATGAACCGCGGCGTTAACGAGGGCTTTGCTCCCAACCGAGCCGTCGACCTGTGCCCGCTCATCAGCGCTGGCGACCTTAAGCAGGGTGACTTCGATGCCCTGATCGCTGACGAATTGGACGTTGAGCCCGAGCAGATCCTGGGCCGCGATCTGTTCCTGGTCAATCGTCAGGATGCACGCATCTGGGGCTGGGCCGACGAGTTTATCTCGACGCCCAAGCTCGACGACCTGGCCTGCGCCTACACCTCGCTGCAGGCATTTTTGGGTGCCGAGAACGCGCGCGACGTTTCGGTCTTCTGCTGCTTTGATAACGAGGAGGTTGGCTCCGAGACCAAGCAGGGCGCCATGTCGACGTTCTTGGCCGATGCGCTGCGACGCATCAACGGATCGCTGGGCTTTGATGACGAGTCCTACCATCGCGCCCTTGCCGCATCGATGCTCGTGAGCTGCGATAATGCGCATGCCGTGCATCCCAATCATGCCGAAAAGTGTGACGCTCGCAACCAGGTGGTGCTTAACGGCGGCATCGTCATCAAGGAGGCAGCCAACCAGCACTATTGCACCGATGCCTTTAGCCGCGCGGTGTTCCAGGCTATCTGCGATGACGCCGACGTGCCCACGCAGGCTTTCGCCAACAAGAGCGACATGGCCGGCGGTTCTACCCTGGGCAACCTGTCGAACATGCAGGCGAGCATGCATGCCGTGGACGTGGGCCTGCCGCAGCTTGCCATGCACTCGAGCTACGAGACCGGCGGCGTGCGCGACGTAATGTACGCCATCCGCGCCCTCACCGCCTTCTACGAGCGCGACCTAACCATCAACGGAGCCGAAAGCGTGGAGCTCTAAATGCGAGCCGAAGAAATGAAGGCCGAGCGTGGGGCTCAGCTTATTGATCGGGGTTTACAGCTGTTCGTCGCCGCTTGCCATGAGTCAGGGGTCGACGTGTCCAAGGCGCGACCAACGAGTGCTGAAGAACTCAAGCGTAACGCCTATTCGGACCGCTATGACGAGGAGACGGACTGGCTCTAATAAGCGAAGTGTCGAAAACGCTAGATGTATGTTTGATATCACTTTGGCGAGAGTGTCGCAGACAGAACTACCGGTATGGCGCAAGCCAACCTGACCCCATTGCACCAAACCTACCAAAAAGGGACAGGTTTATTTTGGCAGGTTTTATCTGGGCAAATGCCACAACGCCAACGGCAAGACGGAACTGCTAAGGCTTGCAGATGAAGCCGGCGCCAGCGAAACGCCGCAGGTAGAGCGCACGCCAGCGAGAGCCCGCCGTTTGAGCCAAGGTGCCGTGAAATGAAAAGGCGCTGACCTTCTGGTCGCGCCTTTGAAATTGAGCGGCAGATTGGCCAAACGGCGGGCTCGCAGCGTCGGCTCATTACGCCGTTCGTTAGAACGGCGTAATACTTAGTGTTCGATCCAACAACGTAGCGTCTCGCCCGCCTGCAGGTGACGCAGATTCTCCGCGGCGATGTCGACGACGTTGTTGAGCGTGGCTGCCAGGTGGAACCAGCCGGAGACGTGCGGCGTGATGAGCATGTTGGGCGCATCCCACAGGGGGCTTGTCGCGGGCAGCGGTTCGGGGTCGGTGACGTCGACCGCGGCGCCGGCGAGATGTCCCGACTCCAGAGCGGCAACCAAGTCATCGGTGACCACAAGGTCGCCGCGGCCGCCGTTGGCAAAGAAGGCACCTGGTTTCATCGCGGCAAAGAACTCGGCGTTCGCCAGACCGCGGGTCTCGGGCGTGCTCGGCATAAAGGATGCAACGATGTCGGCCTCTGCCAGGCGCTCAGGTAGGGCGTCCATGCCGTCCATGTCCTCAAACACAATGGGGTAGACGAGTGGATGGCGCTTGATGCCGCGGACGTGCGCGCCCATGCCGCGGCAGAGCGTGGCAAAGTGACCGCCGATATCGCCCGCGCCCAGCACCAGCACGTTGGCGTTTTTGAGCGAGGTAACTGGCCCCAAATCCTCCCAGCGATGTTCACGCTGCAAGTCGTGATAGCCGGGCAGGCGCTTCATCATGGAAAGGACCATGGCAAACATGTGCTCGCTCACGGCCTGGCCGTAGGCGCCCACCGAGCAAGACAGTTTGGCGTCGGCTGGCACGGTGCCGGCGGCCAAGTAATCGTCATAGCCCGCGGTCTGTAGTTGCAGCAGCTGGAGGTGCTCGCATGCGGTAAGTAGGGCAGGGTCTATGTTGCCCAAGATCACGTCGGCGTTGGCGACTTGTTCGCGCGTGATAGCGTCGGCGCTCGTGTAGATAAAGTCCTCGCCCGGAGCGCTCGACTCAAGAATTGCGCGATGGTGGTCGTTGACGGGCAGCAAAACCAAGATGTTCACAAGCAGTCCTTTCCGCTTGATCCGCCAAAAAGGGACAGGTTTATTTTGGCGGGTTTTATCAGGCAAAACGTTCAAACAAAAACGCCGGATGCTAGACGAGCGTGCCCGTCAGCATCCGGCGCATCCACGGCTACCAGCTCAGCAGCTCGTAGCCGTCCTCGGTCACCACGAGCTGTACCTCGCACTGGGCCGAATCGCTGCCGTCCTTGGTGCGCACGCACCAACCGTCACCCTTGCTAATCTTGATGTCGGGCGCTCCGGCGTTGACCATGGGCTCGATGGTAAAGACCATGCCCGGAGCCATGATGGTGTCTACATCGGGCGCCTCGGTGGTAAAGCCCACAAACGGGTCCTCGTGGAACTCCTTACCGATGCCGTGTCCGCCGTACTCGCGCACCACGCTAAAGCCGGCGTCCTCGACCGTCTTTTGCACGGCCTCGGCCATCACGGATAGCGGCAGCCACGGCTTGACGGCCGCCAGACCCGCCTCCACGCTGGCGCGGGTGACGTCGACCAGGCGCTGGCGCTCGGCCGAGACTTCGCCGATGCAGAACATACGGCTCGAGTCGCTAAAGTAGCCGTCCAAGATCGTGGAGCAGTCCACGTTGATGATGTCGCCCTCGTGCAGCACGTCCGTATCGCAGGGGATACCGTGGCAGACCACGTCGTTGATCGAGGTGCACACGCTCTTGGGGTAGCCCTCGTAGTTGAGGTCGGCCGGCGTGCCACCGTGCTCGACGGTGTAGTCGTAGATCATCTGGTCGATCTGGTTGGTGGTCATGCCCGCGGCGATGTGCTCGCCCACGTAGTCGAGCACGCCTACGTTGATGGCGGCCGAACACTTGATGCCCTCGATATCGGCGGGCGTCTTGTAGAGCGTGCGGGGCAGAACCTCCCAGCCCTCTTCCCACAGGCGCTCGAGGCGCTCGTCGAAGGCGCTGTGGCATTTCTTATATTTTTTGCCGCTGCCGCACCAGCAAGCGTCGTTGCGGCCGGGCACGGGTCCATTGTCAAACATGGCTAACTTCCTTTCATTCGCAGCTAGTATAGCCCACCCCATCAGCCAAGTACCGGGTAGTCTGTGCGGTTCTGCTAGTAGCTCACCTGGCAGGGGATGCCGAGCGCGCGCACGCGTGCGGCGATTGTGTCGAGCACCACGGGCGCTGCTTTGGCAAGGCCGGCGACCGGTGTCTCGCGCGCCACCGTGTAGATGGTCGCCTCCTGCGGGCGAATGCGCTCGAGTGCCGCGAGCCAAGGGCCGACGTACGCTTCACCAGTGTTATCGAGGGACTTGCCCTGGTACTCGCCGTTCAAAAAGATCGTCTGGATAATAACGTGGCCGTTAAAGCTCGCGAACGTCTCGATCTGGTGCTCGACGTCGTAGGGGCCAACGGGCTGGTCGAGCAGCTGGATAAAAGCCGGGTCGACCGTATCGAGCTTGAGGATGTTGTCGTCGACCATCATGAGCGCATCGTGCACAGCGGGCTGGTCAGCGCGCGTGCCATTGGAGAGCACGGCGATCTTGGTGTTCGGGGCCAGCTGGTCGCGAAGTGCGATGGCGCCGGCGATAGCCTGCGGAAACTCCGGTGCGGCGGTGGGCTCGCCATTGCCGGCGAAGGTGATTACATCGGGTAGCTCGCCCTCGGCTGCCATCTCGCGCAGCTTGGCCTCGAGTGCGTCGAGCACCCCGGCGGCCGTGTTATACGGCTCATGGCAGGGGCGCTCGGCGTTAAGGCCGTTCTCGCAGTAGATGCAGTCGAACGTGCAGATCTTGCCCGACGCCGGCATCATGTTGACACCGAGCGAAAGGCCCAGGCGGCGACTGCGCACCGGTCCAAAGATGGGGCTGGCATTTAAAAACGTAGACATAGGCATATGCTCCTTGGGACAGTTGTGCCTAAGCATAGCATCGGTGCCAAAGTCTGATTCGGGCTTGTGCTTTTCAGATTTCGTTTTTTCACGCTGCCCTCGATGTCCGCGCTATGAGAGGTTTCCGGTTGGGTACAGTTAATGCGTTAACAAGGTGCAAGACGATGGGGCACAACATGGATTTTACGGTCGAGAATGCGGGCACCACGATTGCCTGTCGCGAGTTTGCCGAGCCGGGCGTGCCGTCGGATGCGCCTGCCTTGGTGTGCGTGCACGGCGCTTGCGTCGACGGCACATTTTTCGACGGCATCGCTTGTGAGCTCAGTCGCAACTACCGCGTAATTGCCTACGACCGCCGCGGCTGTGGTGGCAGCAGCGATGCGGCAGACGGCAGCTATGATCTTGCCGCTCAGGCCGCCGATCTGCAAGCCGTGATCGAACACGTTGGCGCTCCGACAAATGTGCTTGCGCACAGCGCCGGTATGTTGGTGGCGCTGGAGCTTCTTCGTACCGAACCCCATCTCGTCGCCCGTGCGATTCTGCATGAGCCGGCTGTGTCGGCCGAAGGCGTCGGCATGGGCGCAGCCCCGGTTTTGCTCGATATGATTGCGGCTGGAAAGGTTTCAAGGGCGCTCCGGCTTTTCTTGGGAGCCCTCGGCGACTTGGACCCCGAGGCTCCTGGAACGACCGAAGCGGAAGCCAAACATGCCCTGCGCAATGGTCGTTGCTTCATGGCCAATGAATACGGGATTACTATGACCTGCGTTCCCGATTGGGATAGCGTTCGCGCGTCAAAAACGGTGGCCGCCGTGCTCCTGGGCGAGCTCTCGATTGGCACGCCCCGCGAGGCTGGCACGCGAGCGGCTGCCGAATATCTCGATTGCCCTCTCGTGACGATCCCGGGCGCGCACAACGGCCTGCGCGATCGTCCGGCAGCGGCTGCCCGGGCTGTCCGTGGCATCCTGGGGTTCTAGCACCCGCAATAGTCAAAGCAGGCTCCATCCGCAAACGTTTCGGCCGTGTTAACAAATGTGCTCAAAACCTCACGTCTGCGGCTTCAATCGCGCCGTCTGCCAACTCATAAAAATGTAACAGCATTCACGTGCCCACCTGCATCGGCAAGGTGTTACTCTTGTAACATTTGGAACCCACCGCTACCATGCGAAACTATCGAAAGGGCCCCATATGCTCAATAATCACGAGGTCAATCTAACCGACGAGGAGGCTGCCGCTGAGGTCGCCCGTGTCGCGAAGAACTACCCCGTGGTGCGTTTGCTGTCGGCCGATCAGATTAAGAGCGAGCCTAACTGCTTGCTCGCCGGCGATCGCTGCCCTTGTCTGCGTCAGTCGAGTCTTGAGGCTTTGGCAGACTCCGATGAGGTGTCGGAGCAACTGCTCAATGATGGCACTGAGTACCGCGCCCGTCTACGCCCTCTGAAGGTCGAGGGCGAGCCTCACGTCTTGCTGATGGTGCGTCCGATTGATGAGCAAGAGGCCGCGGAAGAGGACCTTGTCTACACCGACGTGCTGACGAGCGTGCGCAATCGCCGATATTACGAGGAAAAGCTTCGCAGCGCCCGCATGAATGCCGGCGTTGCGATGATCGACGTTGATGATTTTAGGGCCTTCAACGATACGTGTGGCCGTCATGCCGGCGACCTTGCGCTCGGTGCTGTGGCGACAGCCATACGCAGCGGAATTCGTTCGACTGACGAGCTTGTGCGCTATGGCTGCGACAAGTTTGTGGTTGTCATGCCCAATATTCCCTCCGATGACTTCACCCGTCGCCTGCATCAGGTGTCCGATGCCGTTCATTCCACGATTATTCCGGGCCATGAGTACGTGAGCTTGACGGCATGTGTTGGTGGCGTTCGCATTCATGGCGAGACGGTCGATGAGGGCGTTGGCCGCGCTGCTCAGTTACTGAGCCGCGCTAAGGCAAAAGCCGGTACGGTCGTGACCGATGCCGATTCCATCGAGGCCTTCCAAAGCGAAAAGCCTTTGGTGCTTATCGCCGATGACTCCGAGATGAACCGAGCCATTCTCAGCGAGATGCTCAAGGACGAGCATTGCATCCTCGAGGCCGATAACGGTCGTGCGGCGCTCGACATGGTCGACCGCTATGGCGATGAGTTGTCGCTCGTGCTGTTGGACATTGTGATGCCGGGCATAAGCGGCTTTGAGGTGCTGGCCGATCTGCCGCGCCGATCGGGTATCGATAATCTGCCTGTCATCATGATTTCGAGCGAAGATTCCGATGATGCGGTTCTGCGCGCGTACGAGCTGGGCGCCTCGGACTATATCAACCGCCCGTTTGACTCCCGTGTCGTGCGCCGCCGCGTAAGCAACACCATCCGCCTGTACGCCAAACAGCGCCGCCTGACGAACCTGCTGTCCCAACAGTACAACGAGCGCGTCAAGAACAGTCGCATGCTCATCGACATCATGGCCGGCGTCATGGAGCTTCGCAACGGCGAGAGCGGCAGGCACGTTACGAACATCGAAAAGCTGACCGAGCTGCTGCTTGGCTATCTGGTCCAGCGTAGCGGCACGATCTCCCTCGACAATGAGGAACGCTCCACGATCGCCCTGGCTTCGGCGCTGCACGATATCGGCAAGATGTCGATTGACGATGCGATCCTCAACAAGCCCGGACGCCTTACGCCCGATGAGTTCGAGATTATGAAGACGCATACCACGATCGGCGCCGACATGCTGCTTGAGCTGGGTAGCCATCACGCCGGTAATGCGCTTATGGAATATGCGTACCAGATTGCGCGTTGGCATCACGAGCGCTGGGACGGCAAGGGTTATCCCGATGGCCTTAAGGGCGACGAAATTCCCATCGCCGCGCAGGTGGTTTCGGTGGCTGACGTGTACGATGCACTGACGAGCGTGCGCGTGTACAAGGACGCTATCCCGCACAAGGAGGCGATCCAGATGATCCTGGACGGTAAGTGCGGCACCTTTAACCCGCTGCTGCTCGATTGCCTGCTCGAGGTGCAAGACCAAATTGCCGAGACGTTGGCACGCCCCGCCGACGTCGTCGCGTTTCCCACGATTTAGTTTGACCAAAGGAGTTTTTAATCCATGATTTCCATGCGTGAGGCGTATGAGAAGATCGGCGCTAATTATGACGACGCGTGCGCTCGGCTGATGGGCGGGGAAATGCTTGCCCGCTTTGCCCTCAAGTTTTTGGATGACGAGAGCATGGGCAAGCTGGAGGCCGCCATGGCGGCAGGAGACGCCGAAGGTGCGTTTATGGCAGCGCACACGCTCAAGGGCGTGAGCCAGAACCTGGGATTCGATAATCTGTACGAGCCGGCGGTTGTGGTGACCGAAGCGCTGCGCGGCGCCGATGCCGTTGACGGCGCTCGCGAGGGAATGCATGCGCTGCAGCAGCAATATGCGGCAACGATGTCGGCCTTGCGCGAGGCGGCCGAGTAAGAGCTCGCGAGCTTTGATGACTATGAGAGTTGATAATCTCCCGTTTTAGGCCCGGTGGCGGCCTCAAAGTGGGAGATTGTCCACTCTCGTTCGATACATGTCCAAAAATCCACTCTCACCCCTTCTGATTAGTGAATGGCCCATGCGCACTGGCGGGGCTTTCCGCATGCAATCCATATCGTTGTTCGATAAACTGTTCGAATAACGATAGAGTCGATGAGGGTGAGTGTATGTCCAACAGCGTTCAGCGTATGGCCAAGGCGGGCGAAAATATCAGGAAGCTTGGTTTTTGCATGGCAGCCGTTTTTGCAGGGATGCTCGTCGCTTTTGCCGCGTTGGTTGTTTACGTGATCTGGTATGCGGTTGCAAACGTTGTTTCTGTCGATTCTTTCGGTGTCGTGACGCTTCTCGATGGCGGGAGCATCGTTATCCCAAGCGGGCTGTGCCTGGCACTCGTCGTGGGTGTTTCGCTTGTCGTTTTGTGCGGAATCAGCCATAACATCTCTCGGGGCGTCTCGCCCTTTACCAAGGCGCATGTGCGGCTTATCCGTGTTCTCGCGCTTGCCTTTGCTGTTAACGCCGCGGTTTCGCTTGTTGGTGCCTATGGATCGGTCAATCTCACCATTGGCGGACTGGAGCTTTACATTGTGCCTCATTCCTTCGTTATTGAGATTTGCCAAGGCGCTACCTTTGATGCGGGGTCGTTTATCGGCGCAGTTGTCTGTTTGTTTATCTCGGCGATCTGGAGTTATGCCTCGCTGCTCCAAGAGCAGTCTGACGAGCTTGTGTAGGAGGAAACATGAGCTATCTCATCATCGAGCTTGAGACGCAGCTGCTTAAGACCGGAAAGACCAGTGCTGATCTGATTCGAGCGACGGGGCATACTCCGGCTAATATTTCAAAGCTTAGAAACGGAAAGATAAAAGCTATTCGCCTAAAGACGCTCCTCGATATCTGTGATGAGCTTGATTGTCAACCGGGAGATATTATTCAGCGCGTGAGCGAGAAAGAGCTTGAGGAGCTTATTGTCGAGCGTGCAAAAAACGTTGTGAGGCAGATGCGGGACGGCGGAGGCAACGAGGCGTCGCTTCCGACATCAGTCTTTGCTGTCGATTTGAGCGACGAGTAGCTTAAGGCGAACAACTAAAACGAAATATCAGCGTGAAAGAACCCGTGTCTAACACGGGTTCTTTCTTTTAGATTATCTTGACAAATATGAGTTATCAAAAAACAATAACAACTATGGAAAACGATAAAGTAAAGAAGGAACGATATGAGCGGTTTTGCTATCAAGCGGAACGGGAGGCCAATGAACGCATCAACGATAAGGCTATCAAGGGTGTCAAAGCGCTACGGGAAACGGCGCGTTTTGCATGACGTTTCCTTCGAGGTGGATCAGTCTGAGCTTTGCGCCCTTGTTGGTGCAAACGGGGCGGGCAAAAGCACGCTTATTAAAATAGTGCTGGGCCTCTGTGAGCCATCGTCGGGGAGCGTGGAGCTCTTTGGAGGCAAGTCGAAAAAAGAGCTGAGCCTGATGCGGACGCGTGTCGGCTATGTGCCAGATTCCTGCGGAGCATACCAATCTCTCAGTGCGGCTGAGAATCTTCGGATCCGATGTGCGGAATGGGGGCTCGATGAGAAACGTGAGGTTCCTCGCGTCTTGGGCCTGGTCGGGCTGGACGTCGATGAGAAAAAGAGCGTGAGCAGTTTTTCTCTGGGAATGAAACGGCGACTGGATATAGCTACGGCTTTATTGGGCGACACCGACGTACTAATTTTCGATGAGCCGGCAAATGGATTGGATCCGTTGGGCATCGAGAGTATATGGGCCCTTATCGGTCGATTGAATCGGGAGCAGGGCAAAACCATGCTTATCTCTAGCCACGACTTGGATGAGCTGGCATCGGTTGCAACAAGCTGCCTGTTTCTTCATGACGGCGAACTGCTGAAAAAGGAATCGATGGACGTCATAAGGGATGAGGCGCCATCCCTAAAAGAGTATTACAGGCGCTTGATGAAGGCGGTCTCGCTATGAAGCGGGCGATCCATCCCATAAAAGCAGATATGATGCGTTTGTACAGGATATTTCCGGCGAAGTTTGGTCTTGCGCTTATGTTGGCGTTCGGCCTTCTCTTCGGCATCTTTCTAAAAAACGGAACAACGTTGCTCGCCTTTGGCAATAGCGTTTTTGGGGAGGATATTGGCTTCTGCTGGAATGTAATCGATCCTTCTGCACCCGATGAGTCCCTTGTGCGCAGCGCTTTTGCCGGTACGTCTCTGTTCGTACCGCTCATCGTTTGCCTGGTGATTTTACAGGAGCGCGGCTATGAAGAGGGATACCGAATTTCTATGGCAAGAGGTCTCGCCCGCTTTAATGGCGCTCTAGCACATGCATTTTCGTCTGCTTTAATAATTGGCGCAGCATATAGTGCGCTTTGCCTTCTTCTTTTTGCAATAGCCATAATACGTGGAGGGCATAACTACTCGCACGACATGCTAACTGCATTTTTGCCTGCAATGATGATCAACGCCGTATTGGTGATATCGGTTGCGCTGGAGACGGTGACCATCTATCGGATCACAGGCAGCGCTGTATTGAGCGGGGCTGTGCTAATAGTTGGATTTGTCATGAGCTTGACGCTCTACGGAACCTTCCTTCAGGCGCCCATACCATCCTTGCGATGGATCTTCCTCCTTCCGGGGCCGTACCTTGGAGTCGGATGTGCCCTTGGGTATAGCGATATGGGTCAGCTGACACTTCTGGAATATGGCGTGGCAGCCAGCTGTCTATCGGTATTGATTTACGCTCTCGTGAGCTTTCGCGCTGGAGGTGTGCTCAATGGTTCGTCAGATTAAAAGACTTCTCCAGTCAGAATTGAAGCATGTGAGCAAATGGACGTACGCCTTAATCCTGGTTATTTATGCGTGCATGGTGGTATTGCAGCTTAAGTCTTTCCCGATGTGGTTCTGTAGCCTCCGTGAGAACAGTTTCTTGGGCTTTTTCCCAGACCCGACGCTTCGGCTATCGGCAGAGGATGTCCTTCTATTTGGTAATGCAGAGGTTTTTCGCGGTCTGCTGTTCAACGTAGCCCCGTTGGCTCATGCATTGTTCTTTCCGTTCATCGCGGCTTGCATTGTGCCGCGCTTTGTCAGTTCGGGCTTTATTGAGGAACCGTGGGGGTTGACGGAGGCTCGGGGAGGGAAGCGGGCGTGCGCTATCGTTGCGCGAACGGTGCTGTCTTCTTTCGCCCTATTGGGCGCGTTTATCCTGTCAAGTGTCGTTTTGTACTGTCTTAACTGTGTAATCGTTTTGGATGCTCAACAGTGTTTCAACCTGAATATGTTTTGCTATCGACTTCTTCTGGCGAGTGCCGTCTGCCTTGCATATGTGGTCTCTTGCGTGATCGTTGTTTCCTATTTTGGGTCCGGCTTCGGTCCTATTGGCATGCTGTTGCTTGTCAATGTCGTAACGCTCTACATACAGGTCGGAGCCAATTCCATGCTTCCGTTTCCGTCCTCGATGCTCATGTGGATTTGCGGCGTGACCCCGTTGGGGGATGGTCAATGCACCTCGATTTTAATTGACTGCCTCATAAACGTAGCAAGCGTTTTTGCCATCTGCTTTACCGTCGACCGATTGCGGTCGAGATTTCTTTGATTGTTTGTGAGGGATGAACATACCGAGCATATCAAATACAGGGGGGCGGGCACCGTAGTTGGTGTCCGCCCCCCCTAGTATGTGAGGCTTTAGCCTGTGTGGTTCGTAAACTAGCGGGCCTGCTTAACCTTTGCCGCCGCCTCGACAAACGACTTCCACAGGTTAAAGTCGGTCTCGAGCGTCTTCCACGTGTACTCGGGATGCCATTGCACGCCCAAGCAGAATGGCTGGCCTTCGACCTCGATGCACTCGGGAACGCCGTCAGTTGCCTTGGCGACCAAGCGCGTGCTCTTACCCAGACGGTCGACGCAACAGTGATGTGCCGAGTTGGTCTGGATCAGCCTGTGCCCGCCAAGCGCGCGCTCCAGCAGCGAGCCCGGCACGACCTCGACGGGATGCACGGGGTCGTTGAGCACGTGGGTATGGCGCCACTGCGTGCGGCCCTCGCGAGCGCCCAGGCTCGGCACGTCCATGCACAGGGTGCCGCCCGTGGCGACATTGAGCAACTGCGTGCCGCGGCAGGTGGTAAAGAGCGGCTTTTTGGCGCGGAGCACCTCGCCGACCAGCTTAAACTCAAAGCTATCGCGGATCTCGCAACAGAGGGTGGGGTCGTAGGGTCGATCATCGCCCCAACGTTTGGGATTGACATCGGGGCCGCCGGGAATGGCGATGCCGTCGGCGATATCGACGTAATGACGGATGACCTCAATGTCCTCGGTGATGGACATCTGCAGCGGCAGGCCGCCGGCGGCAAGGATGGCATCGACAAAGACACTTGCGATTTCCTCGTTGGGGGAGAGCGTCTCGCTTAAAAACGGCTTCGCCTCTTCCCAGCGCGGCGCGACGAGGATGAGCGGGCGGTCGGCGGGATCGACGTCGACGTGCGGGGTGTATGACGATGAAGTGCGAGTTCCGATCATGGGCGTGGCTTTCGAATCCGGGTGGACATGGCGCAGGGCGGCGCGGGGCAAACGCTGCAGATGAATGTGTCCCGCGTGGCAATTGGGTTAGTGGCCCTTGATGGAGTTGAGGAAGTCTTGGGCGCGCTTGGTCTGGGGATGGTCGAAGAACTCGTCGGGCGTGCCGGTCTCTACGATCTGGCCGTCGGCCATAAACACGACGCGGTCGGCCACGCGGCGGGCAAAGTTCATCTCGTGCGTAATCACGATCATCGTCATGCCCTGCTGGGCCAGGCGGACCATGACCTCGAGCACCTCGTTAATCATCTCGGGGTCAAGGGCGCTTGTGGGCTCGTCAAAGAGCATGGCCTTGGGCTGCATGGCAAGCGAGCGGGCGATGGCTACGCGCTGCTGTTGGCCGCCCGAGAGCTGTGCGGGCACCTTGTCGGCCTGCTCGGCAACGCCCACGCGGCTCAACAGATCCATGGCGCGCTCGCGGGCCTCGTCCTTGGAGACGCCCAGCACATCGACCGGTCCCAGCATGACGTTCTGCAACACGGTCATATGCGCGAACAGGTTGAACTGCTGAAACACCATGCCCAGCTCGGCACGCATGCGGGCAAGATCCTTGCCTTCCTGCGGCAGGGGCTCGCCCTCGATGAGAATCTCGCCCGAGTCGATGGTCTCCAAGCGGTTGATGGTGCGGCACATGGTCGATTTGCCCGAGCCCGAGGGGCCGATCACGACGACAACCTCGCCGCGATCGACCGAGAGATTAATGTCGTTGAGGACGTGCAGATCGCCATAGTGCTTATCGACGTGCTTGAGCTCAATCAGCGGCTGATTGCCGGTGGAAGAAGTGCTCTGTGCCATGGTGCTCGGCTCCTTATGACTCGAAATGGTAAATCGTTAGCGAATGATGGTCGCGCCGGTCTTGTGCGAGACGTAGACGGCGGCCTTGTTGATTGCAACGTTGATGAGGATGTAGATGACCGCGATCACCAGATAGACCGACACGAGGGCGTCGTAGTTGGTAATGAGTACGCGGGCGTTTTGCATGAGGTCGGGGTAGCTCACCACGTAGGCGACGGTGGTGTCTTTGACGACGACTACAAGCTGCGAAATCAACGACGGAATGATAAAGCGAATCGCCTGCGGCAGCACGATTTTAAAGGTGATTTTAGCTTTGGCGAGACCGAGCGCCTGGGCGGCCTCGACCTGGCCGCGCGGCACGGCATTGACGCCGGCGCGGAAGATCTCGGCAAGCACACCGGCTGCAGCGAGCGCGACGGGAAGCGTGAGCATCCAAAACGACGGCAGCGCGATCTTGTACTGGGGCAGCACCAAAAAGAAGAAGTAGATGAACAGTAGGCTCGGCACGCCACGGAAGAAATCGGTGAGCACGCGGCAGACCAGCTGCAGCGGCTTGATGTCGCTGGTGCGGCCGAGCATGAGGGCCAGACCCAGTACCAGCGCGATGGCGCCAGCGGTGAGCGCGACCTTTACCGTGCCCTCAAAACCGGCAAGTAAGAACTTCCAGGTAGTGAGGTGCGTAAAGAAATACCAATAGTGGACTGAAAGCTGACCGGTCACATAAAAGCGCTGCAGTACCAGAGCGATGAGCGCGGCCACGGCAACAAGTGAGATGGCGGTGCCGACGCGAATCTTGGCGCGCATCTTGGGGCCGGGAGCCTCGTAGAGCGCATCGCGCATGGTGAGCGCGGAGGTGGAGTGCTTGCTCATCGGAGGATCCTCACCTTCTTATCGATATAGTTGCCAATGTGGCTCACCACAAAGGCTGTGCCCAGGTAGCCGAGCGCCGAGATAAAGAACGCGGCGACGCCGCCGAGCGAGCGCGTGTTGATGTAGCTCACCACGCCGGTGAGCTCCTGCGGTTTCAGCGGCACCTGACTGCCGAGCGCGGTGGTGAGCATGACGGCGATAAAGAGGTTGGTCATGGGCAGCACGCTCGAGCGCAGCGCCTGCGGAATCACGATCTTGGCGAGGATACGGCTGAAGCTCATGCCCAGCGAGCGGGCGGCTTCCACCTGGCCGACACCGACGGTGTTGATGCCGCTCATAAAGTTCTCGGAGCCAAAGGCAGAACCCAAGAGCACTGTGGCGACGATGACGCAGGTGCGGTAGGGCAGGACGACCTTGAGCGGCGGCAGCGCGTAGACGACGATAATGAGCAGCGCGATGCCGGGGATGTTACGGAAGACCTGAACATACAGGTCGCCAAAGACGCGCAGCGGCTTGAGCGGCGACACGCGCATCACGGTGACGGCGACGGCCAGCACCATGGCGATGACAAACGACTCAAGCGTCATACCCCAGGTTGCTAGCAGCGCGTCGATATAGTTCTGGCCATAGAGCGACCAGAGCTCGGAGAGACTCATGCGGACCTCCCGCCGATAAGGAAAGGGGCTCCCGTGTGTACGGAAGCCCCGACAACTCAGTGAGGAAACAGTTTACCGCAATAAAGCGCATCATGCGTTTCCGTATGGTTTCGTTGCGGTCGTTACCAGGCTCGCTGCCTAGGCGCCGATCTCGGGCAGCTCGGGAACATTGGTGTCGCCCGTACGGTCACCGATGCAGATCTGCCACAGCTCGGTCCAGGTGCCGTCGTCCTCGATCTTCTTAAGGAAGTCGTTGACAAAGGCGACGCCGTCGGAATCGAGTGGCAGACCGATGCCATAGGGCTCCTTGCTGCCGAAGGGCTTGCCGGCGATCTTGTACTTGCCGGGCTCGCGGACCAGGGCGCTCTGCTGCATATTGTTATCGATGACGTAGGCGTCAACGCGGCCCTGCTGGAGTGCCTGGCGGGCCTCCTCGTCGGTCTTGAACTCCTGCTGGCTGGCCTTGGGAGCGAACTCCTCCAGGATGGCGGGGCCATTGGAGCCGGACTGGACGGCGACGTTCTTGTCGGCCAGATCGTCGACGCTCTTGATGTCGTCGTTATCGGCGAGCACCAGGATAGCCTGCTGGGTGTAGTAGTAGGGACCGGCAAAGGAGACGAGCTTCTTACGCTCGTCAGTGATGGTGTAGGTGGCAAAGACGGCGTCGACCTGGCCGTTCTGCAGGACGGACTCGCGCGTGTCCGAGGTCACCTGGGTGATCTCGACCTTGTTCTCGCCCAGAATGTAGTTGGACAGAAGCTGTGCGATACCGGCATCGAAGCCGCGGGTCTGACCGTCTTTCTCGTTGAGGAGGGAGAAGAGCGTGGAGGTCTGAACGCCACCGATCTTAAAGACACCGGCATCCTTGACGGCCGTGGCCCAGGTGCTGGCGGCGATGGCGTCGTCATCGGCCTTGGGGCCGTCGTTGACGAGCTTGTCGAATGCCTTGGCATCGAGCGTGGCGGAAACCTCGGTATCCTCGGAGCTCTTGGAGGAGGCGGCGGAACCCTTGTCGGCCTCGGTGCTGGTGTCGGAGCAGCCGGCAAGACCAAGGCCGGCGACGGTTGCGAAGGTGGCGGCAACGAAGCCGCGGCGGTCGAGAACGACCTGCTGGGAGAGGTTCTTGCTCATGGGAGAACACCTTTCTCAATAAAATCCCTAGCGGTTGAGTAGAGTTATACCCTATCCCGCTCAAATGGGTCAACACGAAATAACTCAGAAACATACTTGCCTTATGGGTAATTCTACCTACCAAAAAGAGACAGGCACCTTTGTGGTGGTTCTTGCAGATGTGGTGGCCTGTCTCGCTGCTTTGTCTCAATCTGTAACAGTTAGACGAGGAAATGGGTTCTACCTGTTACAGATCGAGATTTTCTCTTTAGGGGAATTCGAATGTCTCAATCTGTAACATCTGGACGGACAAAAGGTCCCTATCTGTTACAGATTGAGACAAAGGTCAGGGACTAAGACGTCTTGTCTCGATCTGTAACAGTTAGACGGGAATTCGGGTCCTAGATGTTACAGATCGAGATAATCGCGTCGCGAAAATATAAACCTCCGCAGGGGTGCTTTCCTTGCGGAGGTTTTCTTACTCGTTCAGTAGCCTTACGGCTTCGGCGGCCATGTTCTCGACCGTCATGCCGTTCTGAGCGAGCAGCTCGTTGGGGTCGTAGCGGTCGGGGAATCCCTTGGCGATACCAAAAGTGCGCGTGCGCAGCGGCGTGCAGGCCAGGTAGCACGCCACGCGCTCGCCCCAGCCGCCGTCCAAGATGCCGTCCTCGAGGGTGACGACAACGCGATGCTCGGCGGCAAGGCTGTCGAGGAACTCGCGGTCGAGCTCGGTCGCAAAGCGCGGGTTGACGAGCGTGGCCTCGATGCCGTACTCGGCAGCCAAGCGGTTTGCCACGCGCTCGCCCAGCTCAAAGAAATCGCCAAGCGCGAGCACGGCAACGTCGCGGCCCTGGCGCACGACGTTGTAGCGCGCGACGCCGTAATCGTCGCCCTCGGCAGGCGCCAGATCGGGGCGGCTTACCAGGCCAATGCCCGGCACGCGAATCGCCACGGGATGCTCGCGGTGATCGAGCGACCAGCTCAGCATGGACAGGTATTCCTCCATACAGGAAGGCGCCAGGCAACGCATATTGGGGAGAGCGCCCAGCATGGAAATATCAAAGAACGAGAGGTGCGTCTCGGACGTGGTGCCAAAGATCGACGCACCAAACACCAAAATGGTCGCGGGGGCGTCGTTGAGGCACAGGTCGTGCCACAGTTCGTCGTAGGCACGCTGCAAGAACGTACCGTACACGCCAAAGACCGGCTTGGCACCCGAGCGGGCGAGTGCGGTGGCAAAGGTCACGGCGTGCTCCTCGGCAATGCCCACGTCGACAAACTGCTTGCCTGCCGCGGCGCGAAGCTCGGGTGTAAAGCCCATGATGTAGGGCGTGGCGGCCGTGATGCCCACGACCTGCGGATCGCGCTCGATGGCGGCGCTGAGCGCCTCGCCCGTAATGTCGGCATAGGTGCGCGGCGCAGGCTCGCTCGGATGGCCCGGGCAGAGCTTGCGCCCAGTCGCCATGTCAAACGGACCCACATGATGCCAGCGCTCGGGGTCGCTCTGGGCTGGCTCAAAGCCCTTGCCCTTTGCGGTGGAGACGTGCAGCACGATGGGATGATCGATATCGCGCAGCTCCTGCAACGCGTCGACCAGGGCCAACACATCGTTACCGGCGTCCAGATAGCGGTAGTCGAGCCCCATCGCGCGGAAAACGTTGCGCTCGCAGGTGCCGTTGCTGGCGCGCAGCTCGGCCAGATTGCGATACAGGCCACCGTGGTTTTCGGCGATGGACTGGTCGTTGTCATTGACGATGATGATCAGGTTGCTGTCGAGCTCGGCGGCATTGTTAAAGCCCTCAAACGCCAGACCGCCCGAAAGCGAACCGTCGCCAATGATGGTGATGACGTTGTAGCTGTCGCCCGCCAGATCGCGGGCGTGTGCCAAGCCGCAGCCCAGGCTCACCGATGTGGAGGTGTGGCCCATGGCGAACAGGTCGTGTTCGGACTCGTCGGGATTGGCAAAGCCAGAGGCCTCGCCGTAGCGTGCCGGGTCGATATAAGTGTACGCGCGCCCAGTCAGCGCCTTGTGGGCATAGGTCTGGTGCGACACGTCAAAGACAATTTTGTCGGTGGGGGAGTTAAACACGCGATGGAGCGCAACCGTAAGCTCAACGACGCCCAGGTTGGGGGCAACGTGCCCGCCGACGGCGGCGGAGCTTTCGAGGATGGCGTGGCGGATCTCGCCGCAGAGCAGCGGAAGCTCGGCGCGATCGAGAGCCTTGACGTCCTCGGGCGTTGTCGTTTGCGTAAGCAGCATCGTTGTGGGTTACTCCATGCGAATCGTGCGCCGGCACTCCCTCGGCCGGCACAATTGCACAAGACAGTCTCGCACATTTTGGCGTTTGATATGTGACGGCGGCGCGGTAATTCGCCAACTGGTGGGGCAAAACGTTTTGTCCGATGCCATACTGGTAAATTCGATGATGATTTTATTCATTGCGTGCAGGCTGCGGCTTGCCGCCGAGCGCCGCCGGAAGGAGGCCGCATGTCCGATACCGTTCGTGCCGAGAAAATCGCGCGCGAGGTCGACGATGCCGCCCGTCAGCTTGCCCAGGCGGGCCGCTTGGACCTGATGCATGAGTTTATCCAACATGGCGATGTGACGGTGTATACGCATGTGACCTCGGTGGCGCGGGCAAGTCTGTCCTTTGCCGAGCGCCTGGGCCGCGTCGGTGTTTCGGTCGACCGCGCCTCGTTGCTGCGCGGAGCCTTGTTACACGATTACTTTCTCTACGATTGGCACGACCCCGACCCAAGCCATCGACTGCACGGATTCCGGCATCCATTTTTTGCTCTGGCGCGTGCCGAGGAAGATTTTGAGCTGACGTCGCGCGAGCGGAATATCATCGCGCGCCATATGTTTCCGCTGGTGCCGGTGCCGCCGACGTGTCGTGAGGCATGGATTGTGTGCCTGGCGGATAAATGGTGCGCGCTGCGCGAGACGATTGCCGGCCGTCTGCCGCGCAAAGGCGGCGCGAACGATTTGAACGAGGGTTCGAGCGACGGCTCGAGCAAAGAATCGAACGAAAAGAGGAGTGGGTAGACGGTGGGAACCGCGATCGGCATGGCATTTGACGGCGCGACGCTTGCCGCTTGTCCGCTCTCGGCGCTGGTACTCTCGTTTGCCTTCTACGGTTTTTGCGGCTGGGTATGGGAGTCGACAGTCTGCGCCATGCTCAACCACGGACGCTTTGCCAACAGCGGCTTTTTGCTAGGGCCGTGTTGTCCCATCTACGGTGCGGGCGGCATCGCGTGCTGGTTGCTGCTGCGTGGAATCCCAGACGCCTCGAGCCAGTTTGTCGCTGCCGCGCTCGTATGCAGCGTAATCGAGTACAGCGTGGGCGTGTTACTCGAAAAAACGACGGGCGCTCGCTTTTGGGACTATTCGCATCTGCCGTTTAACCTACATGGGCGTATTTGCCTGTACTGGGCCTGCGCGTTTGGCTTGGGCGCGTTGTGCATTTGTCGCGTGGTGGAGCCGGCGGTGTTGGGCCTGCTTGCCCACCTGCCGGTTTTCATGGTGCGGCTGGCGGCTTTTGCCGTCGCGGTTGTGATGATCGTCGATGCGATTTGCTCACTGGCGAGCTGGCGCCGCCTGTCCGATGAGCTGGAGCGTGTGCGCGCCGACCTTGCCGACCGCATCAATGAGTCGCTTGCCGATGCCTCCGACTCTATGCTCGAACGTATTCCCGATTCTACGATTGACTCGGTGGCACAGACGCACATCCGTAGCCGTGCCGTTAACGCGTGGCTGGCGGAGCTGGGCGACGCGGCACTCGATGCCCTGCGTGAGAAGGCTTCGATGCCGACGTTTATCTCGGATGGTGCTCGCGGCCTGGCGCTTGCTGCCCGCCGCGTTGCCGATGCCGCGCCGAGCATGCCGCGTCCGTCGCTCAGTCGTCGCCTTGCCGGCAAGCACATGAGCCGTCCGGTGCCGAGCGTGTCGCTCAGCCGTCGTGACCTGCGCTTCTTCAATGCTTTCCCGCGCTTGCGCATCAACCGCTACGAGGGTGTCATCCGAGCCACCAACCTCCGCGACCGAGCCCGTGAGCTGTTCCGGCGCTAGCCGGGACGGGCGCGCTCACGGCTCCCTTGCCCTCGCATTTCCCGTTCGTTTCGCGCCCGTTGCCGCGCCTTTTCCAAGATTGCGGCACCGTTTCCATTCGACAACGCAGCGTTTAACAACGCCGTATCTGGTCTACACCAGTTGCCCCTCGGCCGCACTATGGGCGCCGACAACGTTCATGCGACCAAGGGGGAGCGAATGTACGATACGGGGTCGACAACGTTTATGCTCATCTGCACCATGCTCGTGTTTTTAATGACACCGGGCCTGGCGTTTTTCTATGGCGGCCTGTCCAGGCGCAAAAATGTCATCAACACCATGCTTATGTGCTTTGGCGCCATTGGCCTAGTTGGTGTGCTGTGGATTGTTGCCGGCTGGTCGCTGGCCTACGGCGGCGACGGCTCCAGTCCGTTTATTGGAGGCCTTGACCAGCTGCTGTGCCTGCCGGTGCTCAACCAGGTGCTGCAGGCGGCCGAGGGCAATGCTGCGGACGGTGCCGTCTACCCTCAGATCATCAACATCGCCTTCCAGATGGCGTTTGCCATGATCACCGCCGCTATCATTACGGGCAGCCTGGCCGGTCGCGTTAAGTTTGGTGCCATGACGGCCTTCCTAGGCATTTGGCTGCTTGTGGTCTATGCGCCGCTCGCCCACATGGTTTGGGGCGGCGATGGCTCCTTTATCGGCGACATCATCGGCGCGCTCGACTTTGCCGGTGGCGACGTGGTGCACATTTCGTCCGGTCTTACCGGCCTGGTCCTCTGCTTAATGCTCGGCCGTCGTCGCGGCTTTGGCATGGTGAGCTACCGTCCGCATAACGTACCGTTTGTGGCGCTGGGCGCCGGCCTACTTTGGTTTGGCTGGTTTGGCTTTAACGGCGGCAGCGAGTTTAAGGCCGACGCCGTGGCGGCGCTCGCCATCCTCAACACCGTGACGGCCAGCGCGGCAGGTATGGTCTCGTGGCTTGCCGTCGAGCGCGTGCACACTGGTCGTCCCACGCTGGTGGGTGCCAGCACCGGTCTGGTCGCGGGCCTCGTGGTGGTCACGCCGGGCGCGGGCTTTGTCGGGCCGTGGGCGGCGCTGGTCATGGGCCTGATCGTATCGCCCGTCTGCTACCTGGCCATCAGCCATCTTAAGACCAAGTTCGGCTACGACGATGCGCTCGACGCGTTCGGTTGCCACGGCATCGGCGGCATCTTGGGCGGCGTGCTCACGGGTCTGTTTTGTGTGCCGGAGCTCTCGTGGACCGGTAAGGGCGGCCTGTTCTACACGGGCGACGTGTCGCTGCTCATCTCGCAGATCCTGGGCATTGTGGTGACGGTCGCCATCGTGCTGGTGCTCGACTTGGTGATTGTCGCGGTGGTCAAGGCACTGTTCCGCGGCAGCCTGCGCGTGGACGAGGCCGACGAGGCCCTGGGTCTGGATGCGAGTCAGCACGGCGAGAGCGCATACCCTTCCTTCTCGGGACTCGATTAGCGGCACGGCTTTCCCAGGCACCCGACCTTGCCCCTCAAACCGTCGCTTGCGTACCGAAGTACGCGGCGCTCCTCTTTCGGGGCAATCTCGGGCACCTGGAAAACCCGTGCCATGTGAAGGACAATTCATTTCTTTTATTGAGGAGAGGAATTCATTATGAAAAAGATCACGGCTATCGTGCGTCAGGAAAAGCTTGAGGTTCTCAAAGATGCGCTGTTCGCTGCCGATGTTCGCGGCATGACTATCAACCAGGTGCAGGGCTGCGGCGCGCAGCATGGCTGGAAGGAATACGTGCGCGGCAACGAGTTGCTTGTCAACACGATCCCTAAGGTGCAGTTCACCCTCATCTGCGCCGATGAACATGTCGACGGAATTGTCGACATCATCTGCAATGCCGCCCGCACCGGCGCCGTCGGCGACGGCAAGATCTGGGTCGAGCCGGTCGAGGAAGTCATCCGCATTCGCACCGGCGAACATGGCCCCGCCGCGGTGTAGAATCGACCGTCTGCCATCCGCAACGTTAAAATGCTGCAATGAGGCACAAGGCTTGCGTTGCGGATGGGCGGATTATGGGTCGCAATAAATATCCCGAGGAGACGGTCGCGAAGATTCTCGACGCGGCACTGGAGCTATTCTGCGCACAGGGTTATGAGGGGACGAGTATTCAAGATATCGTTGACCGTCTCGACGGCATGACCAAGGGCGCTGTCTATCATCACTTCAAGAGCAAAGAAGAGATTTTCAACGCCGCGTTTGATCGGGCGATGACTCCGATTGTTGAGCACCGCCGCTCGATGCTTGGCGTCGGTAATATGACCGGAGCCCAAAAGCTCAAGCGACTGTACGCTCCCGAGTCCGTTGTTCCACAAATTGAGCTATGGGCACGTATGCGTCCTGCAGCAGATCCGGTAAAAAGCTCGCGCCTACTGGCGATGCAGTACCAGGGCTCATTTGACGAGTCGGCCGATGGCTGTCTCTTGCCAGTGATCGAGGAGGGCATCGCCGACGGCTCCATTGCGTGCGAATGCCCGCGCGAAGCGGCGGAGGCCGTATCGTTGTTGGCGAATCTTTGGCTGCTGCCATTGTTCCGTCCGCTCGAGCCCAAGGAGCGAATGCTCGCTCGCGCACAATGTTTGGCGCAGATGGCTGCCGCGGTGGGGCTCGATTTGGGTAATGAAGTGCTTCAGACAACGGCGCAGATTTGGGACGTATGGGACCGCGCCGGGTGGTAATATAGATACCAACGGTATGTAATTGATTTGTGAGGGTAGCCACGGCTGCCCTTTTCAAGTCATTAAATACATACTAGTGGTATGTATAGGGGGTGGGCTTATGGCTGGGCTGAGAGACGTCGGTGTCTCGTTGAAATCAAAAACAGTGCGGTCAATCAGGCTCGCGGAGCTTCTGGTTGCGCAGCTGTGCACGTATTCGATGCTGTCGGCGCTGTGCTTTGCGTATCCACTTTACTTGTTCGATCGCAGTGGATCGTCAACGTTATATGGCGTCGTCGCGGCGATAGCGTTCATACCCGGCGTACTTGCAACTCCGGCTGGCGGAATCTTGGCGGATAGGGGAAGACATCGCGAGGTCCTCGTGTCCCTCGGCATTGCTCTGATGACTGCATCACTGCTGTCTATCCCCATGAAGCACTCATTGCCTCTTGCGGTCGTCGTAGTAGCGATACTTTGTGTTCAATATGGTTCTCAATCGCTGCTGAAGCCAATGCTCCAAATTGAGACGGTGCGCATGGCGGGTGAAGAGAAGGTTGAGCGGGCCACTGCATTGGTTTCGCAGATGACCATGGTGAGCAATATCTTGGGCCCTGTGGTCGGGACGGCAGTCTATGGGTACTTTGGCATCGATGCTCTTTGCACAACCGCGTCGGTGGCGTTTGCGATTTCAGCTCTCTTGTTTGGGGGCGCGCTCAAGCAAAATGCCTCATTTGAAACGATGGGAGACGGCGCGACTCGTACGACATGCCGAAACGATTTTCGGGAGTCGATTCGGTATCTGTTGCAAAATGCATTATTGGTCGCTGTGATTTTGCTTGCGGCCGTTTTGAACCTTGCGTTGGTTGGGCTAACGATTGGCGCTCCCATTATTGTTACAAAGCATCTCGGCATGCAATCGTCCTGCGTTGGGATAGTTGAGGTTGCTCTGGGCTTGGGTGGTCTTACTGGCAGCGGCTTGGTCGGCATTTGGCCGCATCGCTTTTCTCTCAATGGCATATGTCGATATGTTGCGATGATCTGTTTTGGAGTCGCGCCGATTATTGTTACGCTGCTGTTCGGCGTAGATGTATGCGTGTTCACCGTGTTTGCGGTTGGTTCGGCATGGGTCATGGTGTGGGCGAGCATTACGTCGGTTGAAATCATCGCGTTTGTTCAGCGGGTAGCGCCGACTGAGCTCTGCGGAAAAGTGCTTTCGGTCGTTTACGTGGTCCTTTCCTGCGCAACACCTATCGGCCAATTGACGTACGGGGTTGCATATGATCGATGGGCACCGGCGATTGTATTCGCAGCCATGTTGGCGGTGCTGACGTTGACGACGGCGCTGTTTTATCGTCTGAAAAATCGCCTGCGGCGATTGTCTTGACGCGCTGGGGCACCGTGAATTTGCGGAGGCAGTGGCCCGCCGCGCCGGGACGGCATTGTTTGGGCATGCCTCTCCTTCGTCTACAATATCGTGCAGACGAAGGAGAGGCATGCACATGATCAAGATGTTCGCGAGTGACCTAGACGGAACGCTGCTGAACGCCCTGCATGAGGCGGATGGGACCATCCGCCGCGCCATTCGCGAGCTGACTGAGGCTGGCCTGCACGTGGTTCCCGCGACTGGACGCTCGACGTTGCCGATCGGCGAGCATGGCTTTACGGGCCTGGCACTTGACGCCTGCTGCTCCAATGGATCCATCGTGCGCGACAGCCATGGCGAGGTGCTCAAGACTTGGACCATCGATCCGCAGGTCACTGAGGAACTGCTCAAGGCGTTCCCGGACATTTGCTTTGATTGTTCCACGCCCGATGGCATGTACTCGAGCGGTTCGTTCGAGATGCATCAGGCGGGCTTTAAAAAGGACAGCCCCATCAAGCGTATTGTGATGCGCGGCATGCGTGCACGCGGCGGGTATCACGAGGAACAGTATTTCGACCAGTCGATCGGCGATATCTTGCGTCACGATGTATGCAAGATCAATTGTCGCGTGACCTCGCCCGAGCTGGAGCGTGACCTTAAGTCGTATCTTGCCGAGCGATCGGACCGCGTGGTCAACGCGCCGTTCGATCCGGTGATGTTCGAGATCACGGACGTGGCGTGTAACAAGGGCGAGAGTGTGGCCTGGCTGGCGGGCTACTACGGCATTGCCGAGGACGAGGTTGCGGTCTACGGCGACGGCGGCAACGACATCGCCATGCTCAAGCGTTTCCGCCACAGCTATGCGACCAAAAACGCTAGCGATACAGCTAAGGCTGCCGCGAGCGCGACCATCGGCAACTGCATGGTCCACGCCGTCCCCAAACACATGCTCGCCACCATGCATAAGCAGAGCTCCCGCACCATCATCGAATAAGGGACAAAGGGACAGTCCCTTTGCCACAATCTAAATATTGCCTTTACGTGTTGATGCACACGGTGTGCAATAATACTCGCACTGTGCAATAGCGCACAGGCTGAGTAACAAGGAGGACGCTTGTCCCAGCTCGAGAAATGCGATCGCCGGTCCCTTCGCTCGCAGCGTGCCCTTCGCCAGGCACTTGCCAGCGAGCTTGCCGAAAGCGGCGACCTTTCGCGCATTAATGTCGCGTCGCTCACCGAGCGCGCTGGCCTTACGCGTCGCACGTTCTATTCGCACTACCGCGATATCCCCGACTTTATCAATCAAATCGAGGACGGCTTGCTGGCCGAGATCCGTGAGCGCATTGAGCTCATCACCGCAGCTCAGCTGCCTGATCTCTATCACAACATCGATGAGCTCGAGCCGGCGCCCGGTTCGGTTGAGCTGCTGCGTTATCTTGCGGCCAACCGCGACTTAATCGGTGCGCTGCTGGGTCCGGGCGGCGACCAGGCCTTCATTAAAAGGATTATCGACACCGCGCGTGAGGCTGTGGTGCCGCGTGCGCAGACGGGCATTTTGGGCCTGGCGCTGGGCACGTTCTTTGACTACTACGTCACCTACGTCGTGAGCGCCGAGGTCGGCATGATTCAGCGCTGGTTTGAGCGCGGACTCACCGAATCGCCCGAGGCCATGGCGCGCATTATGACGGTGCTCGCTTTTGTGCGCCCCGGCGACCTGTATGGCCAACCCATCGATATCAACGTGCCGGAATACGGCATGAAGCTATTGAACTTGCAGCTCGAGGACGCGGCCGACACCGCTGCAACCGTCGAGTCCAACAACTAAGAGGAGAGACAGATGAGCAAACTCGTCGAGGGCATCAAGGACCGCATGGTTGCTGCCGCACGCGAGGCCGCGCCCGCCGTGGTGGACGCTGCACAGAAGGCGGCGACCGCGGCAGCCGAGAAAGTCGCCGAGGCAGTTGCCGATGCCAAGAACGCGGCAGGGGAGGCGTCCGTCACTGGCGAGCCCGCTACCGCCGCTGAGCCCGTAGCCGCCGCCCAGGCCCCCGAAGGCGCGATCTTCAACCCCGAGGCCGCCCGCGGCAACCTGCACCTGGGCATCGACGTGGGCTCCACCACCGTTAAGCTCGCCGTGCTCAACGACGACAACCAGATCGTCTACGCCAAGTACCAGCGCCATCACACCGACGTCCGTGCCTGCGCCCGCGACCTGTTCGAGGGTGCCGCGACCGTGTTGCCGACGGCTCAAATGACCTGCGCCATCACCGGCTCGGGCGGTCTGCTGCTCTCGCAGTGGCTCGACCTGGAGTTTGTCCAGGAGGTCATCGCCAGCAAACGCGCCGTCGAGACCCTCATCCCTGCCACCGACGTCGCCATCGAGCTGGGCGGCGAGGACGCCAAGATCATCTACTTTGACAACGGTATCGAGCAGCGCATGAACGGCACCTGCGCCGGCGGTACGGGCGCGTTCATCGACCAGATGGCAACCTTGCTGCACACCGACGCGAGCGGCCTTAACGAGCTCGCGGCCAACGCCACCACCATCTATCCCATCGCCAGTCGGTGCGGCGTATTTGCCAAGACCGACGTGCAGCCGCTCCTCAACGAGGGCGCCCGCCCCGAGGACGTCGCCGCTTCCATCTTCCAGGCCGTCGTGACCCAGACCATCTCGGGCCTGGCGTGCGGCCGTCCCATTCGCGGTAACGTCGCCTTCCTGGGCGGCCCGCTGCAGTATCTCTCCGAGTTGCGCCATCGCTTCTACCTCACGCTCAACCTGGACGAGGAGCACCGCATTGTGCCCCAAAACGCCCACCTGTTTGTGGCGAGCGGCGCTGCCATGGCGCACGAGTCCAACAAGCTCAGCACGTTCCCGCAGCTTATCGAGGCCATCGACAGCCTGGGTGACACACAGGGTGCCGAGGTCGAGCGCCTGGATCCGCTCTTTGCCACCGACGAGGACTTTGCCGAGTTCAAAACCCGCCACGACCAGGAAGTCGTCCCCAAGGGCAAGCTCGACGGCTACACCGGCCGCGTGTTCATCGGCATCGACGCCGGTTCCACCACCATGAAGGCCGCACTCGTGGGCGAGGACGGTCAGCTGCTGCACACCTGGTACGGCAACAACAACGGCGACATCCTGGGCACGGCCAAGGTCATCATGGCCGATTTCTACAACCACATCCCCGCGGGCTGCACCATCGGCCACGTGACCACCACGGGCTACGGCGAGGCGCTGCTCATCGAGGCTCTCAAGGCCGATTCCGGCGAGATCGAGACCGTCGCGCACCTGCGCGGCGCCAAGGCGTTCCTGCCCGGCGTCGAGTTCATTCTGGACATTGGCGGCCAGGACATGAAGTGCCTGCGCGTCAAGGACGGCGTCATCGAGCACATCATGCTCAATGAGGCCTGCTCGTCGGGCTGCGGCAGCTTTATCGAGAGCTTCGCCGTCTCTATGAACATGGACGTGCGCGCGTTTGCCGATGCCGCCATCCATGCCAAGGCCCCCGTCGACCTGGGCAGTCGCTGCACGGTCTTTATGAACTCGCGCGTCAAGCAGGCGCAAAAGGAAGGTGCCACGGTGGGCGACATCGCGGCCGGCCTGTCCTATTCCGTCATCAAGAATGCCCTGTTCAAGGTCATTAAGCTGCGCGACCCCAAGGAGATCGGCAGCCAGGTGATCGTTCAGGGCGGCACCTTTATGTCCGACGCCACGTTGCGCGCGTTTGAGCAGCTCACCGGCGTTCATGCCGTGCGTCCCGACATCGCCGGCTGCATGGGCGCCTATGGTGCGGCCCTGCTCGCCCGCGATCGCGCCGGCGCCGACGGCACCTCGACCATCCTTTCGGCCGAGGACATCGCGCACCTCACCGTGACGCAAAAGCATGTCCGCTGCGGCCGCTGCTCCAACAACTGCCAGCTCACCGTCAATGACTTTGGCGGCGGCAGGCGCTTCATTACCGGTAACCGCTGCGAGAAGGGTGCCGGCCACAAAAAGCAAAAGACCGAGGCGCCCAACCTCTTCAAAAAGAAGAACGATCTGCTCTTTAACCGCGAGGTGCTGAGCCCCGACGAGGCCCCGCGCGGCACCGTCGGCATCCCGCGCGCGCTCAACATGTACGAGAACTACCCCTTCTGGCACGCGTTCTTTACGCGCTTGGGCTTTAGCGTGCAGCTGTCCGACCAGTCGAGCAAAAAGACCTACCAGGCGGGCATCGAGTCCATGCCGTCCGAGAGCGTGTGCTACCCGGCAAAGATGAGCCACGGCCACGTTATGAACCTCATCGACCGCGATGTCGACTTTATCTGGATGCCGTGCGTGCGCTGGGAGCGCAAGGAGGACCCGACGGCCGGTAACTGCTACAACTGCCCCATCGTCATGAGCTACCCCACGGCGTTGGCGCTCAATATCGATGAGATTCGCGAGCAGAATATCGAGTTCCTGTACCCGTTTGTGCCCTATCATGACAAGACCGAGCTCAAGCGCCGTCTGTACCAGGTGCTCGCCGTCGACCGTGTGGCCGATGCGCAAGCCGGTCGCGGTCGCGTGCGTGGGCCCAAGATCACGCGTTCCGAGGTCGATGCCGCCGTCAACGCCGCCTTTGAGGCCGATGCGCGTTTCCACGAGGACATCCAGACCATGGGCGAGGAGGCTCTTAAGTGGGTCGAGGACCACGGCGGTCACGGCATCGTGCTCGCCGGTCGTCCCTACCATAACGACCCCGAGATCAACCACGCCCTGCCCGAGCTTATCTCGAGCTTTGGCTTTGCGGTCTTTACCGAGGATTCGCTCGCGCATCTGGTAAAGCCCGAGCGCCCCATCCGCGTGGTCGACCAGTGGATGTACCACAGCCGCCTGTACGCCGTCGCCCGTTTTGTGACGATGCGCAACGACCTGGACCTGATTCAGCTCAACTCCTTCGGCTGCGGCTTGGACGCCCTGACCACCGATCAGGTGCAGGAAATCCTTGAGGCCAGCGGCAAGATTTACACCGTGCTCAAGATCGACGAGGTGTCCAACCTGGGCGCCGCGCGCATCCGCATCCGCTCGCTCATGGCTGCCCTCAAGGACCAGGAGGCCGAACGTCTGGCCGAGGCAACCGCCGCGGGCGAGGCTTACGAGCAGGGCGATGCCGCGCCGGTGGCGCCTTCCACGGATGCTCCCGCGTTTGCGAGCCGCAAGTACACGTTCGAGGCGCAACGCGAGAGCGCCTCGACCGCGTGGCCCAAGGTGCCCTTTACCGAGCAGATGCGCGAGGAGGGCTACACCATCCTATGCCCGCAGATGGCACCGATCCACTTTGACCTGGTCAAAGAGGTGTTCCGTGGTGCCGGCTACAACCTGGAGCTGCTTCCCTCGACCGATCACGACGCCGTCGAGGCAGGCCTGCGCTACGTGAACAACGACATCTGCTACCCGTCGATTTTGGTAACGGGCCAGATTATGGAGGCTATCGAGAGCGGCCGGTACGACCTGTCCAAGACGGCCGTGGTCATCAGCCAGACCGGCGGCGGCTGCCGTGCCACCAACTACATCGCGCTCATCCGCAAGGCCCTGCGCGAGAGCGGCCACCCCGAGATTCCGGTGATCTCGCTTTCGGCAGTGGCGCTCGGCGAGGACAACCCCGGCTTTAAGATTACGCCGGCGCTGCTTAAGCAGGCAGTCTACGCGGTGCTCTTTGGCGACGTGATGATGCAGATGCTCTACCGCTGCCGTCCGTACGAGGCCACGCCCGGTGCGGCGAACGCACTCTACGAGGAGTACATGGCGCGTGCTCGCAAGCTGGCGCCTAAGTTCAACCGCCACAACTACACCAAGCTGTGCCGCGAGGCCATCCGCGCGTTCGACACCATGCCGCTCGTGGGCGAGGGCACCAAGCCGCGCGTGGGCGTAGTTGGCGAGATCTTGGTCAAGTTCCACCCTACGGCCAACAACCACGTGGTCGACGTGATCGAGCGCGAGGGCTGCGAGGCCGTGGTGCCGGGTCTGCTCGACTTCTTCCTGTACTCCATGAGCAACGCCGAGCTGCAGAAGGACGAGTTGGGAAGCTCTGCTACCACGCGCGCTGGTATGCAGGCGCTCATCAAGCTTGTGGACTGGATGCGCACGCCGGTGGAAGAGCTGCTCGAGAAGTCCCGCCGCTTTGAGGCGCCCGAGCGCATCGGCACCATGGCCGACAAGGCCCGCACGGTGCTTTCGGTGTGCAACAACATGGGCGAGGGCTGGTTGCTCACGGCCGAGATGCTCGACCTGATTGACCATGGCGCGCCCAACATCATCTGCACGCAGCCCTTCGCGTGCCTGCCTAACCATGTGGTGGGTAAGGCCGTGATCAAGGAGCTGCGCCGTCAGCACCCCGAGAGCAACATCGTCGCGGTGGACTACGACCCCGGCGCGTCCGAGGTCAACCAGCTCAACCGCATTAAGCTCATGATCAGTGTGGCCAAGGAGAACATGCGCGCCGGTAAGGGCTTTAAGCTCGAGAAGGTGGCGCCGCTCGCGATGGACGAGGTCACCGGCCAGATGCGCGCCCACGACGGCTGCGTGAGCTGCGAGCCGGCCAGCGAGGAAGCCGTTGCGTCGGTCGCCGAGCGTCTGGGACGCGGCATTAAGAAGTAGCTTGCCCGCTATGGGCTAGATATGAGACAAACGGGTGGCAGCCGTGCCGGCTACCACCCGTTTTTGCTGGACATATGTTGCGTAAACGCCCCAACTATCACCCTTTGCGAACTTAGATTTCGGAAGTATGCGGCAAAATCTGAATAGGCCGAGCACACCGGATATGACAAAGCTCTGTACCTGCGGTTTTATTGGCGAAAATCAGGACGTGCTCAAGAGTTTCGGAATTTGCCGCATACTTCCGAAAACGACGTCTCGGTGGCACCAAAAACTGCCCTCGGAACCCCTGAGATAATGAACATATGTAGCCGTTTGCCGCGAAATACCGCCCGTTTATAGAACCCACCCCCAGCGCGCGTCATCCTTACGGTTGAATAAATACACATCTATGGAATTACGTAAGAGAGGGCCGTTCCATGAGCTACAAGACCGTTTGTGTTGCCGGCGGCGGCGTGTTGGGAAGCCAGATTGCCTTTCAGGCTGCCTACTGCGGCTTTGATGTAACGATTTGGCTGCGCAGCGAGGGCAGCATCGGCCGCACCCAGCCCAAGATCGATCACGTGCGCAAGGAGTACATCGCGGCAATCGAGGGCATGGCGGACGGCACGGGCGAGTGGTGCGCCGGTATCGCCGATGGCACCCAGCCCTTCGACAAGGAAGTGGCGCTCGCCGCCGTCGAGCGTGCCTACTCCACACTCAAGCTGGAGCTCGATCTTGCCAAGGCCGTGGCCGACGCCGACCTGGTCATCGAGTCTATGGCCGAGGACACTCAGGCAAAAATCGACTTCTACAAGAAGCTCGCCCCGGTTCTGCCGCAAAAGACCGTCATCGTGACCAACTCATCCACGCTGCTGCCGAGCACCTTTGCCAAGTACACCGGCCGTCCCGAGAAGTACCTGTCGCTGCACTTTGCCAACTCCATCTGGAAGAACAACATGACCGAGGTCATGGCACAGGACCAAACCGACAAGCGCTACTTCGACGAGCTCGTCGACTTTGCCAACGATATCCGTATGCTTGCCCTGCCCGTCAACAAGGAAAAGAACGGCTACCTGCTCAATTCCATGTTGGTGCCGTGGCTGCTTTCGGGCCTTGACCTGTATGTTTCGGGTGTGAGTGACCCCAAGAGCATCGACCTTGCATGGACGCGGGGCACCGGCGCCCCCAAGGGCCCGTTCCGCGTATTCGACACGGTGGGTATCCAGACGGCCTACAACATCGTCATGCAGTATCAGAAGGTCCCGGGCCTGGTGAGCCCGCTGCTCAAGAAGATGATGATGCCCTACAACTTTAAGGCTATGGCATCCGTCCTCAAGAAAATGCTCGACGAAGGTAAGCTGGGCGAAAGCTCGGGCGAGGGCTTCTTCAAGTACTAAAAATGATCTCTTGGGGGCGGAAGCGTTGAGGATCTACGGTAGTATGCGACAAGATCTGAATAGGTCGAGCAAGAGCTGTAGCGCGCGTTGACGTTTGCCCAATAGAACGCAAAAATGCACCGTTCGCCGATACTCCTCTCGCGAGTGGTTGCCATATGGTTTGATGTTGGAAACATATGATTGCCGACAGGCCGTAGGTGACATTCGCCATGATATCGGAGGTACCAAGTATGTTTCGTGCTCCGTTAAACAAGTATCGGGCTGGCTGACATGAGCCGCCGTTTTGTCTCGATAACCGTTGCAGTGGTTTGCCTGGCAGTGCTTCTGGGCGCTATAGGGCAGTTCGCTATAAGTCGAGAAACATCCTATATGCAGGAATGTGCTTCCGAAGGCTTTGCCATTGACGGTTACTATCGGGATGACGAAACAAGTCGGGAAACCCTGGCTTTTCTTGAGGAGGACAACTGTCGATGGCAGCTGGTCGACCAAGACGGAATCTGCGCAGACGGGCAGTTTAAGCGTACGGATGACCCCAACATCCTGATATTAAAGAAGGAAAACGGCGAAGAATTCGGTACGGTCCACGTGGCGTATATTTCGCGCCGACGCGATCAGGGCTTGCTCTACCTATTTAGAGATACCAGGGTGACCCGTTTTTATCTGGTGAGTACCGGCCCGGCGTTTACAGTGGAGTCTGGCGATGTCGATGCGGACAGCTGATTCACGGCAATAAAACAGCGAGCGGGGCGCAGTCGTGATCTGCGCCCTACATCACGTTACTTCACATCGAACTCCACGCGATCGAGTTCGGGCACATTGAGGTCGATGAGCTTGCGGGCTACACGGCGGTCGTGTGCCCCAAGCGCCTCGCTTGTCGTCACATGGGCGACAACCTCGCGCTCGACAAGGCCCTCCTCCTCGTCTTCGGTGGCCGAGGTCTCGACGGCAACGGTGTAATCCTTAAAGCCCGGCAGCACCGCGGCAAGCTCGCGCGTGGTTTCGGTGACGCCGTAACCGTCCTGCACGCCGGCCTGCGCCGAGCCAATAGACCCCGCCGTCATAACGATGCAGGGGATGGCAAAGACCACCGTGCCCACGATGATGCGGCGGCGCACCTTGTGTGACAGCTCATCGACCTCGGCGTTTTCCTCGGCGGTCACAATGCCGTCGCCGTTGAGGTCGCGCTTGAGCGGCACGCGCAAAAGAAGCAGCACGGCTTCGGCAGCCAGTGCGATAAAGACCACGTTGATGCCAAACTCGTAGAGGGCTGAAAGAAACAGCGACCCGCTTGCGATGGCGATGCCATAGCCCGCCGCGCACAGGGGCGGCATGAGCGCGGTCGCCACGGCCACGCCGGCGATGAGCGTGGCGGGTTCCTGGTCGCGCGAGTTGCCCAGGCCACCCGCAAAGCCGCCCGCGAGCGCGACGGCAAGGTCCCATACGGTGGGTGTCGAGTTATCGATGATGGCGGCCGTGGTGGTGCCAAGGGGCGAGAGCTTAAAGTACAGCGTGGACGTGATTAGACAAAAGACCATCTGCAGCGCGAGGCCGGCAATTGCCTCGACGGCAATCTCGCGGTCGAGCGTGGCAATGCCGTATGCCATGGCAAGGACCGAGCCCATGAGCGGGCAGATGAGCATGGCACCTACAATGGCGATATCCGAGTTGATATCGAGGCCGATGCTCGCGATCAACATGGCAATGATCAGGATGCATAAGTGCGAGCCAGTCAGGCGCGCCCCGTTTACAAAGCGCTTGCGAATCACGTGATAGGGCGCGCGTCCCTCGCGTATGTTGAACGCCTGCTTAAGGAAACGGGTGGCATTCTCCATGGCCTCGCTGTGTGCAGGGCGTATACCGTGACGACGATGATGACGCTCGCGCAGCCGCTTGATCTGTTGTTTGTCGAGTTCCATGCTTACCTCGTTTAGCTTCTGAGCCGCTTCTTGCGTCTGTCGTCTTTACTCTACACCGCGTTAGGCGAGGTGTCAGACAAGGTTTGTTGACCTGGAAGTCAGGCCAATCGACATGGCTAAAACGCCGCGAGGATCATAAGAGTCAAATAGACAAAAAAGCGCGGGGCCGGTTTGATTCCGACTCCGCGCTCTGCGCTGGTGCGTTGTTGTTCGGCCTACCCCAGCAGGCTCAGACCAACAGAGACAAACGCCAGGATAACGCCGACGATGGACTCGCCGCCGAGCAGGCCGCTGGCGACGACCAGGCCCTGCTCCTGGAAGGCGGCATCCTTGGAGGCCTTCTCCTCGTCCGAAAGACCGGCAGCGGCGTCGCGGCGTGCGGCCCACTTGTCGTAGGCGAGCTTGACGCAGGAGCCCAGGAATGCCGTGAGTGACATGTAGAACGGCAGGTACACGCCCAGGCCGATCATCATGGCCGGAATGCCGAGCCAGTACATGACGATGCCGGCGATAAAGCCGCCAACGAACCACGGGACGCTCGGGATGCCCGAGACCATGGTGGCGACGACGCTTGCCTGCGCGGCAACAAAGCTCTTGTCGGGGCCAAAGGCGTCCGGGCCATAGGCGGTGACGAGCGCGACCATGACGGCTGCGGCGACCAGGGCGCCCACGATGCCGCCAATGGCTTGGCCGATCCACTGCGCACGCGGGTTGGTGCCCAGCACGGCGCCAGCCTTAAAGTCGTTCATGACGTCGCCCGCAAGGCCGCACGCTACGGCCACGATGCCGGCGATAAAGAACAGCTTGACCTGAGCGAGCTGCGCGAAGGCTGCCACGATGAGCATGACGATGAGGCCGAAGATCTCCATGGGGTCGATGCCCGTCTGGCCGCAGCTCTGCGCGCTCATGATGGTGGTGACAAAGGTGAACAGCGTGACGATGACGGCTGGAACGGGGCCAAGGTCGAGCACGATGGCGATGATCACGGCGATGGCGGCAGCGCCCAGGCCGATGATACCGGCGTCGAGCTTAAGGGAGCCCGAGATGAGCGACTGCTCGTCGGTGTCGGTGGAGCTGTCGGCGGCGAGGCCGCGGACGATACCGGCGACCTGCGGCAGGATGTCCTTGAGGACGACGGCGACACCAAAGCCCATCATGAGGCCCATACCCAGGGACTTAACAATGCCCTGTGCGGTCATAACGTCAAACAGACCGGCAGTAGTGCCGCCGACAATGATGCCAAAATTGCCCAGCAGGGCGCCGGCAAACCAGAAGGCGACCGGGGCGAAGCCCACGAGGAAGCCGACGGAGAGCAGCATGGGCGAGTTGTAGATGGCAAAGGTCACGCCGGGGATATTGAGCGTGCACAGCATGCTGGGCACCACGCCCAGGGCGTCGCGAAGCACGCTGTAGATGCCTGCGATGGCCATGGAGCCAAAGAGCTGCTTGCCGGTCTTGCCGCCGGCCTCGGTGGCGCGCAGGGTCTGAGCTGCGGCGTTGCCGGTGGGGAACTCCAGCGCGGCGTCCACGATAAAGTGACGATGGATGAGCGCGGTGGCCAGCAGGCCCAGGATAGTGCCGGCGAGTGCCACGATAAACATGTCGAGCCAGCTGATCTGGTCGGCATAGCCCAGCATCCAGGCGCCCGGGATGGTAAACGCCAGACCGCCGGCGACCATGGCGCCTGCGGACATGATGGTGTGGGTGACGTTTGCCTCGTTGAGGCTAGCGTTGCCCATGAGCTTAAGGAAGAACAGCGAGATGACGGCAGCGAAGACGATCGGCCAGGGGAGTGCGCCCATCTTGAGGGCAGTGTAGGCCGAGCTTGCCGTGATGATCACGCAGCCAAGGACGCCGATGACGACGCCGCGCAGCGTGAGTTGCCCGCGCATCGAAGCGCGGTTCGAGGGATTGCTCATATAAAACTCCTTTGCGTATATCCGCTTCCCCGGGAGCGCCGTTACGGATACGGCGCGGGAAGTCGGGTTACCAAGGGCCGCCGCGTGAGCTCGCGCGCGGCCGCGCATCAGTATAACCGCAAGCCAGTCATTTTGGGATGACTGGTTTAGGTAGGCGATATACTGCTGGGCAGACGAAAGGAGCGCCGACGATGCTTAATGGGTGCGCATATATATTGACGGTCGACGTGGGCAACACGTTCATTCGCTTTGGCCTGTTTGCCGAGGATTCGGCCGCGGCACAGGAATGCCCGCTTGCGACGTGCGAGATCACGACGCCGTCGAGCATTACGGCCGACGAAGCGCGTATGCGACTCGCTCAAGTCATGGCCGCGCTGGCGGCCGATGCGGGCATGCCCGGCGCGCTCGTTCCCGCAGCTGCAGTCCTGAGTTGCGTGGTGCCGGCGCTCGAGCGTCCGTGGAAGGCGGCACTTTTTCGCACCTGCACGGGACGCGTGCTCACGGTGGGGCCGGGCCTCAAGACCGGCATGCCCGTCCGCTACGACGACCCGGCCGAGATCGGCCCCGACCGCATCGCCGACGCCGTGGCGGCCCGTGCCGTCTACGGCTCTCCGTGCATCGTGATCGACTTGGGTACCACGACCAATATCGAGGTCATCGACGCGCGCGGCACCTTTGTGGGCGGCGTCATCGCGCCGGGTCTGGCGCTTGGCGCCCGCTCGCTTTCGGCTGCTGCGGCGCGTCTGCCGCAGGTCGAGCCCTCGGCACCCACGCATGTGATCGGCCGCAACACGCGCGAGGCCATGCGTTCGGGCGTGGTTCTGGGCGAGGTGGCACGCATCGACGGCATGCTCGACATGGTGCTTGCCGAGATGCGCGCGACCAAGGCCTCGGGGGAGGGCGACGTGCCCATCGTCATTACCGGCGACGATGCCGAGGCGCTCGCGTCGCTGGTCGGCCACAGCCTGACGGTAGATGACGCGCTGACGTTGCGAGGACTCGCCGAGCTCTACCGCATCAACCAAAAGCCCCGCCGCGTGTAAAAGTGAGGGCGCCGGTGGGACAAACGCCCCCACCTTTCACCTGCTACAATGGGTCAAACTATTGCGATTACGGAGGTGTCTGCCATGTCGGACGATCTTCATCAAACTTCGTCAGGCAAGCGCCTGGACGTCATTAGCTGGGACGAGTTCTTTATGAGCGTGGCCATCGCCGCACAGCGCCGCAGCAAGGACCCCAACACGCAGGTGGGTGCGTGCATCGCCAGCACCAACCACCGTATCCTTTCGGTGGGCTACAACGGTACGCCCTCGGCGCTCAACGACGACTTTTTCCCGTGGGGTACGAGCGACGACCCGCTGCAGGACAAGCACAACTACGTGGTCCATGCCGAGGCCAACGCCGTGCTCAACTACCGTGGCTCGCTCAAGGACCTCGAGGGTTCCACGGTCTACGTCACGCTGTTCCCGTGCCACGACTGCGCCAAGATTTTGGCGCAGGTGGGTGTGGGCGAGGTTGTCTACCTGGACAACAAGTACGCCGACACCGACGACGGCCGCATCAGCCGCCGCATTCTCGACTCCTGCGGTATTAGCTACCGCCAGGTTATCGTCGATGTCCAGATTGGTACCGGGGGACAGGCTCGGCAGTAGCGCGTGCCAACGCCAGCTGGTAACAACAGGCAGCTAAAAGATCCCCGTCCCAAATTGACTACTCGTGAAAGTCGCGTCTGCGCGCATGGACGGCTCGTGAGCGGGTACACGGCTGTAGTAACATAGCTTCTGTCCGCGGGCGCGCCCGCGTAATTGTGAGAAAGGAGCCCCTGTGGCTGTTAACGAAGAGCTGCTTAAGAAGGTTCTTGAAGAGATTCGCCCCAACCTGCAGGCCGACGGCGGCGATATGGAGTATGTGGGCGTTGACGACGAGGGCGTCGTCAAACTGGAGCTGCAGGGCGCTTGCGCCGGCTGCCCCATGAGCTCGCTGACCCTGTCCATGGGTATTGAGCGCATCCTGAAGGAGCATGTGCCCGGCGTTACCCGTGTCGAGCAGGTTAATGCCTCCGGCGAGACCGACGACCTGTACGACGAGTACGCGCCGTTCTAAGATGCGAAAGCTGCGGACGGCATACTCCGCATAGACGTTACGCCCAAATATGCGGCTGCGAGCGCAAGGCCCGCGGCCGCATTTGTATGTAGGGAGTAGGAGGGTCGACATGCTCAACGACTTCTACCATATGCTTGATCCCGTCGCGATTTCGGCGGGGCCCATCACGATTTACTGGTATGGTCTGGCCTATGTGGTCGGTGCCCTGCTCACGGCGGTTGTCATGTACCGCACGCAGCGTCGCTGGGGCTTTAGCATCACGATTGACGACCTGACGAGTGTCGTGGTCGGCGTGGTCTTTGGCCTTATCATTGGCGCCCGTCTGTTCTACGTCATCTTTTACGGCGACGGCTACTACTGGGCGCACCCGCTCGAGATCTTTGCCACCAACGAGGGCGGCATGAGCTTCCACGGTGGCCTGGTCGGCGGCATCTTGGGCGGCATCATCGTGTGCCGCATGTATAAGCTCGATGCATGGACGTTGGCCGATCTTGCCGTCATTGGCGCTCCGCTGGCCCTGTGCCTGGGCCGTTGTGCCAACTTTGTCAACGGTGAGCTGTGGGGCAAGCCGACCGATCTGCCCTGGGGCGTGGTCTTCGGTGGCACCGCGGGCGATATGTCGCGTCACCCCTCCCAGCTCTACGAGGCATTTCTTGAGGGCATTGTGCTCTTTTGCATTCTGCAGGTGCTCAGCCGCAAAAAGCCGCTGCTGCCCCAGGGCACGTTTATGGGCGTGTTTGTGATGGGTTACGGCATCGTCCGCTTCCTCGTCGAGTTCGTGCGCGTGCCCGACGCCCAGCTTGGCTATCTGCTGGGCGGCGTCATCACGATGGGTCAGCTGCTGAGCCTTCCGCTCGTTATTGCGGGCCTGGCGCTCATCATCTTCGCCCGACACCGCAATCGCCCCCAGCGCATCTACCTCGACGCTTAACCACCACATACGACCACAAAGGGGGCAGGCACCTTTGTGGTGGTTTGCTGGGCAATGATGACAGAACCGTAACGTTTCCCCAGATAAAACCTGCCAAAATAAACCTGTCCCTTTTTGGCAGGTTTCTAGAAAGGCTTTCGGACTGTGAAGGATTCCGATCTCTCCACAACGGCTGCGCGCGACGCGGCCCGCATCGTCTGGTTTAAGCGCTACCCCGCCAAGCAGACGCTCATCGCATTTCTGCTCGCGCTGTTGGCGACCACGGCGTTTTCCATCGATCCCGCCCCGGTGTCGAGCAACGCAGTCTTGGCGATTGACCCCAAAGCCTCGGGCATGCTGTACGTGTGCTACGAGGTGCTCCTCTCGTTTGCCGGCCATACCGACGCGGTCATGCTGCTTGCGCTTGCCTGCCTGCTCACGCTGCCGTTTCGCTACGTGTTCTTTGGCCGTGGCGACACCTGGCGTCCATCGATCATTCTGCCGTCGCTGTTTTTCGCCATCTGCATGGTGTTCGGCCGCAGCTACGACCTCACCGACTCGGCCGAGATTGTTCTTGGCGACAAGGCCCGCATCATCTGCGCCTGGATTGGCGGCGCGGGCTGGATGCTCCTAGCGATCGTGGCCTTCTATCTGGCTTTTGAGTGTCTGGATTGGCTGAGCTCCCGACGCATCCCGTTTTCCGAGGCGCACTTTGGCCGCATATGGCGTGTGGCTCACGCCGTGCTCTCGGTCCATCCCTTTGCCGGGCCCTTCCTGGTGCTTATGATCGCCTGGGCGCCCACGCTCATCGCTTCGCTGCCCGGCCTTTTTATGGGAGATACGGGTGCGCAGATTCGCCAGTGGTTCAACTATCCCAACGGCACGAGCGACTACCTGCGCCTACTCAACCCCAACGTGCTGCTCAACGGGCATCATCCCGTAGTGCACACGGCCATTATCGGCTCGTGCGTTCAACTGGGGCTTTCGCTGTTCAACAGCGCTAACGCGGGCCTCATCATCTATACCTGCGCTCAATTTGTCATCACGGCTGCCTGCATGGCCTATTCCATTTCGTCGCTGCGCAAACTGGGCGTGAGCCTGCCGGTTCGCGGTGCGATCCTGCTGTTCTTTGCGTTTATGCCGATGTTCTCTAACTACGCGGCGTTGCTCACCAAAGACGTGCTCTTTGCCGACGCGTTTTTGGTGCTGCTGGTACAGACCGTCAAGCTCGTGGCATGTGGCTTGCCCCGTCGTGATGCCAATGCCGAGCGTGCGGGCGAACAGAGGCCCGTGCTCTTTGCGCGCCACGACTGGCTGCTGCTCGCTCTGGGCGCCATCGGTTCCACGTTTCTGCGCAACGGCGGCCTGGTGTTTCCCCTGGCGGCATGCGTAATCGCGGCGGCGTTTTGCGCATGGGACGCGCATGCGGCTCGTCGCGCAGCCAAGCAGGCTGGTACTGCGCCTTCGGGCGGCATCCCGCGCTTCCGCTGGGTGGGAGTTCTTGCGGTGCTTGCACTCTGCCTTGCCTCTAATATGTACTTCACCAAGGTTTTTATGCCGGCGCACGACATCACGCCTGGTTCCAAGCGCGAAATCCTCTCGATTCCGTTCCAACAGACGGCTCGTTTCGTCCAAAAGCACGACGGCCTCAACTCGGGCGTCAACCCCACGGTTAAGGAGGACGGCACCATCGTGGAGGCTCCTTGCGACGGCTTGGTGACCGACGAAGAGCGTGCCGTGATCGACCGTGTGCTCAAGTACGAGAATCTGGGCCGCCGTTACAACCCGGATAAGTCGGATGCCGTCAAGAACTGCTTTAACGAGTACGCCTCGCAGGAGGACATCGATGCCTATTTTGAGGTCTGGGCGCAGATGTTCAAAAAGGATCCCGAGTGCTATATCTCGGCGCTCATCAATAACTATTACGGCTACTTTTATCCGAGCGCGCGCGATGCCTGGGTCTACAGCACGGCGCGTAGTGCCGAGATCATGGCGCGTCCCGACAACCTCAAGTACTTCGACTTCCATCCGGTTGACAGCAACGTGGTGCGCTGGTGCGACCACCTGATCAATCTGTACCGTGTGGCGGTGCAGCGCATCCCGTTTATTTCGCTCACCATGAGCTCGGCCACCTATGTGTGGATTATGATCGCCGTGGTGGTCTACCTGCTGCGTCGTCATTCATGGCGTGCGCTGGCGATCTGGGTGCCGCTGTTGGGCGTGCTCGCCGTGTGCCTGATTGGTCCGTGCAACGGCTCGACCTACATGCGCTACCTGTATCCGGTCATCGCCTGCATGCCCTTCGCCATCGGCGCCACCGTCACCCGCAGTGACTTCCTCTGGTCCTAACCTGGTGCATTGGGGTCAGGTTTCTTTGCTGCACCAAAGGGGCCATCATCACGACGCCTTCATTTTGGGGTTTATCTTGCAGGCCAGTAGGTATATCATAACGACGTTTGTTTATATTGCCCGAGCATCTGCGCTGGGCTTTAGGTCGAAACCGATAGGAGACACGTATGTCCGGACACTCTAAGTGGGCCACAACCAAGCATCGTAAGGGCGCGCAGGACGCCAAGCGTTCCGCCCTCTTCTCCAAGCTCAGCCGCAACATCACCGTTGCTGCCCGTCTCGGCGGTGACCCGCTGCCCGAGAACAACGCCAGCCTCGCCGCTGCCGTTGCCAAGGCCAAGGCTCAGTCCATGCCTAAGGACAAGATCAAGTCCGCTATCGACAAGGCTTTTGGTTCGGGTGCCGATGCCGCCGTCTACGAGAACATCGTGTACGAGGGCTACGGTCCCGCCGGTGTCGCCGTCTACGTCGACTGCCTGACCGACAACCGCAACCGTACCGCCGCTGATGTCCGTTCCGCCTTCTCCCACGCTGGTGGCAACCTGGGCACCTCCGGCTCCGTCGCCTTCCAGTTTGAGCGTAAGGGCCAGATCGTCGTCGCCAAGGAGATCCTGGACGAGAACGCCAAGAAGGAGACCATGATCGCCAACGGTGCTGCCGGTGACGAGGATGAGTTCATGATGGCCATCGCCGAGGCCGGTGGCGAGGACTACGAGGATGCCGGCGAGGAGTGGATTGTCTGGACTACTGCCAACGAGGTCATGGCTGTCTCCAAGGCGCTCGAGGAGCAGGGCGTCCAGGTCAAGGGCTCCGAGACCACCATGGTCCCGACCACCCCGACCGAGGTCTCTGGTACCGACGCCAAGAAGGTCCAGCGCCTCATCGACCGTCTTGAGGAGCTCGACGACGTCCAGGACGTCTACAGCACCATGGACATGACCGACGAGGTCATCGCTGCCCTCGAGGAGGAGTAGCGCCAGCACGGATTGAGCCGTGCATATCTGGGCATAATGAAGCGAGCATGCAAGCCTCGTGGAATAGATGAGCCGGATCCGCGTGCGTAGAGCACCGGACCCGGCTCTTTTATAATGATGCGAACCGTTCTGCATTTCGAGAGCCGAGATTTGAAGGGAGCGCCGCGTGCGCGTACTCAAACGAGCCCTAGCGATCGTGTATCTTGCCGCCACCATCGTGGCACTGGGTACGCTTGTCTGCCAGTTTTGGGGGCCGTATACGTATCGCTTTATGCTGCTGATGCGCGACCCCATGCCGCGCATCGTCGTGACGGCGTGCGCCGGCGTCGTGGCGATCGGCGTACTGCTGAGCTTTTTTCGCCTGATGTTCGCCCGTCGCGAACCGTCCTGCGTGCATCCGGCGGGGGAGCGCAATATCGAGGTTACCCTTGCGGCGCTTTCTTCGTGCGCCAGGGTTGCTGCCGAGCGCGACGACCGCGTGATGGTCGAGCATGTCGAGGCTCGCGTCCAAGGCCCCGACGATTCGCACGTCCGTTTTAAGGTCGAGGCTATCGCGCTTGACGATAAGGACGTGGCATCTCTGGCTACCGCGATGCAGCAGCGCATCGAAGAAGCCTGCGATACCATGCTCGGCGCGCCGGGTACGACCGCGCGCGTCCGTTTTTTGCCGTCCAAGACTACCGTCCAGACCGTGGAGGTTTCCGGTGAGTGATACCAATCAAGATAAGACCGCTCGTACGCCGCGCCTGACGATTGACCAGAGCGCCACGTCGGCGAGCGAACCTGTTGATTCCAAAGCAGAGGCAACCGAGTTACAAGACGCGGCAGCCGCGGATTTTGACGAGGCTATGGGTCTCATCAAGGGTACGGGCGCTGCCGTCTGGAGCTATGCTGTGCGTCATCCCAACACCACGCTCGGCGCCGTCGCCGGCTTTATCCTCGCCGTGTTGGTGCTCACGTTGGGCCTGTGGGACACGCTCGTCATTGCATTCTTCGTGCTGATCGGCGCTGTGATCGGCCAAATTCGCGACGGCGAGAACGGGATCGTCAACTTCTTCGGCCGTCTGTTTAGCGGCCGCTAATATGTATTCGACTGTCGCATCCGCGGCAGGCATAAGGAGGAACCATGGCTTTTAATACGAAGGTCGATGTAGCCGATACCGAGCTCGAGGAGAACGAGGCGGTCGTCGCCGAAGCTGAGGATGTGACGCTCGAGGATGAGGCTCTCGTCGAGGCCGAGTCCGATACGGATGAGGACGACGAGGAAGCGGATGAGTCCGAGGACTCGCTGACCTATTCCAACGGCGTGATCGAGAAGATCGTTGCCATGGCCACCCGCGAGGTTCCGCACGTTCTGGGCATGAAGGGTAACCTCATGCACTTTGTGCAGGAGCAGTTTGGTGCCGAGAATCTGACCAAGGGCGTGACGGTCGAGGTCACCGACGATAATCGCGTGGTCGTCAACATCTCCGTCATCATCGAGTACGGCGCCTATGCGCCCGCGATCTTCGACGATGTTAAGGCACGTGTCACCGAGCGCCTTGCCGCGATGACTGGCCTTGAGGTGGCGGGCGTCAACCTGCGCATCGAGGATGTCATCACCCCCGAGGAGTACGAGCACCGCACCAGCCAGCACGAATAACCTTCCAAAAAGGGACAGGTTTGTTTTGGCAGGTTTTATCTGCGAAAACATTAAACGGCCGACCGCGCAAGCAAAAGCGTGGCCGGCCGTTTTTGTACGCTCCCGATATAGTCATACCGCTCGTCTAACTAAGGGTTGCAATCCCCACGTTCCGCGTTACTCTAATGGGCGCATTGTTTCCAAATTGTTAACGAGGGGTTGCCGTAATGGCCGACGAGCACGAAACAGAAAGCAAGGCATGGGCAATTGAGGCCGCTGCGGCAGAGGCGGCGTCGCGTGCTGCCGAGGAGGTGCATCGTCCTCCCGTAGTGCCGATGGAACGCGTGGTCGATCGCGATGTTATCGAGCGGGGCGAGCGCGCTGGTCGCAAGCGCAGCCAGGAGCCGGGCTTTCCGCGCTTTTTTGCCGAGCTCAATTTGGGCCTGATCCTCACGGCCTTTGCCATCGTCGCGTTTAAAACCCCTAATCACTTTGCTTTTGGCGGCACCTCGGGCGTGTCGGTCATTCTGTCCACGCTGTTCCCGACCCTGCCCGTCGGCGTCTTTATGTGGATTATCAATGCGGTCCTGGTCGTTCTGGGCTTTATCTTTTTGGAGCGCAAGGCAATCCTGTGGAGTGTCTTTGCCTCGTTTGCGCTGTCCGCCTATGTTTCGCTGTTTGAGCTCTTTATTCCGACCGATGTCTCGATGACGGGCGATATGTGGCTCGACCTGTGCTTTGCCGTGATTCTGCCGGCGCTCGGCAGCGCCATCGTCTTTGATATTGGTGCCTCGACGGGCGGCACGGACATCCTCGCCATGATTCTCAAACGCCGCACGACGCTTGAGATCGGCCGTGCGCTGCTGCTGGTCGATATCGGCATCGTGACCATCGCGGCCTTCTTGTACGGCCCGCGCGTCGGTCTGTATTGCGTGCTCGGCCTGTTTGCCAAGACGCTTGTGGTCGACAAAGCCATCGAGAGCATCCACCTGCGTAAAGTCTGCACGGTCATTTGCTCCGAGCCCCTTAAGGTCGAGGAGTTTATCGTCAAGCATCTCAACCGTACGGCGACTATCAGCCGCGGCTACGGTGCTTTCTCGGGCAAGTGCGTGACGGTGATCATGAGCGTGCTAAGCCGTCGCGAGGCCGTGCAACTGCGCCGCTATGCGCGCGAAGTCGATCCGGGTGCCTTTATCACGATCGTCGACAGCTCCGAGATCGTCGGCAAGGGTTTTCGCGGAACGAACTAACGCGGTCGAGCTCATCAAACAATCGAATAGCGCCCTGCGCATTGCAAATGCGTCATGTTGGAGTATTTGTCCCCACATTGGGTGATAATGATGCCAAAGACATCGTTTGCGATCCAGATGATTCGCTCAAGATACGAAGGGATGATCTCGATGTTCTGTTCGCAGTGTGGTGCCCCCATGGGCGACAACGATAAGTTCTGTGGTGCGTGTGGTGCCCCCAATGCCGGTGCCGCAGCCTCCAATCCTCAGGGGCAGCCTCAGCAGTTTGAGCCTCAGCCTGTCATGAACGTGCCCAAGGGCTGCACGGCTCAGGCGTTCGAGGATATGACCAAGACGCCGGGCGTGCTGCAGCGCGTGTGCCAGATCGCCTTTTTGCCGGCGCTTATCTGCGTCGTGTCGGTGCTCGTGCTGTTCATTCCCGTTATTGGCGGCATTGCAGCTGCCATCGGCTTTTTGGCAGCTTGCATTGCGAGCGTGTGTGGTTCCGGCTTTGGTATTGAGTGGGGTCGCGATCTGTCGCTCAAGGTTGATGGCGGTATGGATCGTCCACTCATGCGTTCCACGTCGTTTGGCCTCGGAGTCTTTTCGAGCGTTATCTCGGTCGTGCTCGAGGTTATCGCTGCCATTCCCGTTATCGGTGTAGTGCTTTCGCTAGTGGAGAGCGTGGTAATTGGCGCCGCGGGCTCGTATTCGTATTACGGCTCCTATGCACTCGAGGCAGCGCTGTTTGGCTCGCTTGGCCTGCTTGTCCTGGCTATGATTGCCACGGCGGTCTTGGGGGTCTTCTTTAAGATGTTCGCCGACATTGCCGTGATGCACTTTGCGGTGACCGGTCGTGTCGAGAGCGCGTTTTCGCTCGACAAGGTCTGGGCGGCGTTTAAGCACAACAAGACCAAGCTGTTCTGCGCTTCGTTCTTTCCCGAGTTTTTGACGGGTCTGGTCGCCAACGTTGTCACATGGATCCTGACGCTCGTCTTCGGCGCCATTGCCTCTGTCGGTATGTATAGCTACTACTACCGTCCTTCGGCTATTGAGGCGCTTGTTACCGGCGGTGGCATCACGCTCGTATTGTTCTTGGTGCTGACGGCGTTTGTCACGGTATTCCTCACGGTCTTTGGCAAGATGCTCAAGCATCGTGCCGTTGGCTACTGGGTAGCGCGCTATGCAGCTGAATGGGCTGATGAGGATAAGGATGACGTCCTGACCTTTGTGCTGCCGTTTGAGAAGAAGTCTGCTCCGGCTGGTTTTAGCACCGACGCAGCGCCCGTATCCGATTCCGCTGCGGCGCCTGCGCCCGAGCCTGAGCCTGAGCCTGAGCCTGAGCCCGCGCCCGTGCCTGAGCCCGACCCCGCGCCCATGTCGGAACCGGAGCCCGAGCCTGCGCCTGAGCCCGACCCCGCGCCAAGCTCCGACGAGGACCCGCAGGACGAGTAACCCTGCCACCTGCCATTTGGGGACGGGGTAGAAACGGTAGAAATAGCGCTTGACAAATAAGCGGGGGCGGACGTGCCGAAGCGTCCGCCCCCGCTTTGATATCGCGATGCGGCTATGACTGCGAGATGGTCGTGGATCGACTACTCGTCGTGCTTCTCCTCGCGGCGAGCGGCGGCACGTGCATCATGGATGCCCTTGATGGCGGCATGGCGCGCCGTGCGGGCATCATGGATAGCATCGCGAGCCTCGGCGGACGTGGCCTTGGCAGAGCGCAACTTGGCGGCCAAGTCGGGGTTGGTTTCGGCGACCGCGGTGATCGCGGGGCCGTCGAGCTCCTCTTGGGTGGGCTCGGCCAAAAAGTCGATGGCATACTGGGCGGCCACCATGGAGCCCTTTGCCAGCACAGTCTCGTCGATCTTGTAGAAGCAGGAATGTTGGGCGTACGTGGCGCCAATCTTGGGGTTGCGCGTACCTACAAAGGCGAGCACGCCCGGTACGCGGCGCAGGTACTCCGAAAAATCCTCGCCCGAAAGCGTGCCGCGGTAATGGCCTTGGCCGGTGGGGCCCAAGCATTTGATTACTGCCTGGCGGCAGCGCTCGCTCGAGGCGGCATCGTTTTCGACCTTGTAATTGGCGATGGTGTAGTCGGTGAGCTCTGCCTCGGCGCCCAAGGCGGCCGCGGTATGCTCCACGATGCGGCGCATGAGCTCCGGCATTTCCTCGTGGGTCGAATCTCCGTAGGTGCGCACCGTGCCGGCGAGGTAGGCCGTGCCGGCGATAACGTTGCGCGCGGTGCCGCCGTGCAGCTCGCCGACGGTAATGACGGCCGGCTCGTAGGGACTGATCTCGCGCGAAACGATGGTCTGCAGAGCGTTGACGATCTCGGCGGCAACCATAACGGCGTCGTGACCGCGCTGGGGCATGGCGCCGTGGCACGAGGTGCCGCGGACGTCGATGCGGAACCAGTCGGTATTGGCCATGCGCGGTCCGGGCTCGCAGCTCACGGTGCCGGCGTCGACCTCACTCCAGATGTGCGCGGCGTAGGCGCCATCGACGCCGTCGAGCACGCCCGTGCCGATCATGAGTTTGGCGCCCTGGCCGTTTTCCTCACTGGGCTGGAAGACGATGCGGACTTCGCCGTGGATGTCGTCGGTCATATGGCGCAGGATCTGCAGCGTGCCGAGCATCATGGCGATGTGGCAGTCATGGCCGCAGGCGTGCATGCAGCCCTCGTTGACGCTGGCGAACTCTTCGCCGGTCTGCTCGGTGACGGGCAGGGCGTCGATGTCGGCGCGCAGAAGGATGCGGCGGCGTGGCGTGCCGTCCTCGCGATAGGCATCCGGCGCGGTGCCGCGAAGGGTCGCCACAAGGCCCGTCTTAAGGGGACGCTCGTAGGGGATATTCATGGCGTCGAGCTGGTTGGCGATGTCGGAGGTCGTGCGCTCCTCGGCAAGGCTCAGCTCCGGGTGCTTATGGAAGTGCCGGCGCTGCTTGATGATATAGGGTTCAAACTCGGTAGCGATATCTTTGATGGCTGCGGTGACGTCGTCAGCCGCGCGAGCCTCGGTCGCCGCCATAATCTGCTGTGCCTTGGTCTTCGTCATGGTCGATTTGCTCCTTGCTGGGTTGATCGCAAAATCGTACAGGCTCTCTCCAGTATGCCACCTGCCGCTAGGGCTGGTAAAGTTGCCGTTTGCCGCTTGGGGTTTTGTTACAAGGGCGGGGGAGTACACTCGGGGGTGTTGAATTTCCTGCCAGAGATGGGGATGCCCATGCAACATATCGATCGGATTATCCGCTCCAAGAACGTCTTTACCGCGCAAGACGGCATCGATACCGCCCGCGAGCTGGCGATTGCCATCGCAGGCGACCGTATCGTCGCAGTCGGTGCGCCCGATGACGTGATTGCCGCCGCTCCTGCCGCTACGCCGGTTATCGACTACGGCGAGCAGTTTGTCTGCCCAGGTTTCCATGACGCTCATCTGCACTTCTTCCATACCTCGGTCGGCTCCTCGCCGTACATGCTCATGGATATGGGCACGTCCGAGGCTGCGCTGGTGCAGCACGCGCTCGAGTTTTCCAAGGACCTGCCCGATGACGCTTGGGTTGTGACCCAGGGTTGGCGCGATTACCGCTGGGATCCGCCCGAGCACCCTACCAAGGCCTCCCTCGACGCTGCCTTCCCCGATCGCCCCTGTGTTATGTACTCGGGCGACGGGCATACGCTGTGGCTCAACAGCCGCGCGCTCGAGGCGCTCGGCGTTACGCGCGACAGCGAGCCTCCGGCGGGTGGCAGTTACGACAAAGACTCAAACGGTGAGCTTACGGGTATCGCCCACGAGGCAGCTGCTATGCAGCTGCTGCCGCGCTGCCTGGAGTGGCTGGGCGAGGACCGCATCGCAAGCGCTTACGCCGACCAGATGAAGCGTATGGCCGAGCAAGGCATCACCTCAATCTGCGATATGTCGCTCATGCCCATGCCGGGCTGCGATTTTATCCGCGATGATGTCTACGACAAGCTACAGGCAGCCGGCAAGTTGGGCATCCGAGCCCATCTGTTCCCCACGCTGCTGGATGACCAGTCGCGCTTGGAAGAGCTGCAGGCACGTTACGCGAACAATGTGCTGCTCTCGGCACCGGGCTTTAAGCAGTTCTTCGACGGCGTGTCGAGCGAACACACGGCATATCTCACCGAGCCCTATACCAGTCCGCGCTTCCCGGGCGACCAGGGCCGTCTGACAGTTCCTGCCGAGCGCATGCGTAAGCTGGTTCTGGCGGCTGCGGAGCGCGGCCACACTGTGCGTATCCACGTCATCGGCGACGGTGCGATTCATGCCGCGCTGGATATCTTCGAGGAGGCCGCCGACCTGTACGGCCTGCCCCAGCACGGCCATAATACGCTTGAGCATCTGGAGAATCTCCTGCCCCAGGACATCGATCGCCTGCGCAAGCTCAACGTGATTGCCTCGAGCCAGCCCTGTCACATTACGCTCGACCCGGGCGGCCCCGAGCGCGATTTGGGCATGGAGCGCAGCCGCATCATGTGGCCGTTTGCAACCTATAAGCAGCGCGGCATTCGCCAAGCCTTCGGTACTGACAGCCCTATCACGCCCGTTACCAGCATGAACGTGCTCTACACGGCTATTACGCGCCAAGACCCCAAAAGCCACTGGCCCGAGGGCGGCTGGCTGCCGAGCGAGCGCATCGATGCGGCAACGGCCCTGCGCAACTACACCCTGGGCAGCGCCTACGCGGCAGGCGACGAGCAAAACCTCGGCAGCCTGGAACCCGGCAAATACGCCGACCTGGTAGTCCTGGACCAAAACCCACTCACCATCGACCCCCAAGAACTCCAAGCCACCAAAGTCCAAGCCACCTACCTAGCCGGCAACCTGATCTACGAGCGCTAGCCCCATACCCCACCCATAAGGGGCGCGTTTCTGCAACGTGCCCCTTTCTTGTTCGCACCATCTGCATCGCCATTTTGCTGCACTGACTTTTCTGAATGCCGGGCCCGAATTAGTTAACCTGCCTCCCGTGTGGCTCCGGAGGGGCGGGGCATAAGGTTTATCGCGAGTTCCGCACGAGCCGAAGGCCACTTAATGTGGCCTTCGTGCGAGCAGGACTGCCCGAGCAGGAAACCTTATGCCCCGCCCCTCCGGAGCCACACGGGAGGCATCGCTAAGTTATCCCCCGGCATTCAGAAAATCTAAGTGCCAAAAAATAAGATTTTTTGACTCCGTGTTGTATAACCCGCCATTCGTGGGTACCATTCAACGCGTACGCAAACAAAAAGGGTTAATTCGCGCGGCATAACCGCGCGGCCCAAAAAGGAGGAAACAAGCATGTCGTCTTTGAAGCCGCTTGCAGATCGTGTTCTGGTCAAGCCCGACGAGGCCGAGCAGAAGACCGCTTCTGGTCTGTATATCGCCAGCAACGCCCAGGAGAAGCCGCAGCGCGGCACCATCGTTGCCGTTGGCGCCGGCAAGGTCAACGACAAGGGTGAGCGCATCCCCATGGACGTCAAGGTCGGTGACGTTGTCATCTACGGTAAGTTCGGTGGCAACGAGGTCAAGGTCGACGGCGAGAAGTATCTGCTGATGCGCGCCGACGACATCTACGCTGTTGTCGAGGCCTAGTCTCGTCAGAATCTCTGATTCGTCTTTGAACGCGCCCGCCGCATAGGACTCGGAAGCGGCGACGCGAGTCACGTTTCTTTTGGAGGATTACCTACCATGGCAAAGAACATTACGTTCAACACCGATGCCCGCGCTAAGCTCGCCAAGGGTGTCAACACTCTGGCCGACGCCGTTACCGTCACCATGGGCCCCAAGGGCCGCTACGTTGCGCTGCAGCGCACGTTCGGTGCTCCGACCATCACCAACGACGGCGTTTCTGTCGCCAAGGAGATCGAGCTCGAGGACAACATCGAGAACATGGGCGCTCAGCTGGTGAAGGAGGTCGCCACCAAGACCAACGACACCGTGGGTGACGGCACCACCACCGCAACCCTGCTCGCTCAAGCCATCGTCAACGACGGTCTGCGCAACGTCGCCGCTGGCGCCAACCCGCTGGCCATCCGTCGCGGCATCGACAAGGCCGTCAACGCCGCCGTCGCCGAGATGAAGAAGCAGGCCAAGCCGGTCGAGACCAAGGAGCAGATTGCTTCCGTCGGTACCATCTCCGCCGGTGACCCCGAGGTCGGCGAGAAGATCGCCGAGGCCATGGAGGTCGTGGGCAAGGACGGCGTCATCACCGTCGAGGATTCCCAGACGTTCGACATCACCATCGACACCGTCGAGGGCATGCAGTTCGACAAGGGCTATGTCTCCGCTTACTTCGTCACGGATAACGACCGCATGGAGGCCGTGATGAAGGATCCGTACATCCTCATCACCGACCAGAAGATCTCCAGCGTCCAGGACATCATGCCTGTTCTCGAGGCTGTCCAGCGCGCTGGCCGTGGCCTGCTCATCATCGCTGAGGACATCGATGGCGAGGCTCTGCCGACCCTCGTCCTCAACAAGATCCGTGGCGCCCTCAACGTCTGCGCCGTCAAGGCCCCGGGCTACGGCGATCGCCGCAAGCGCATCCTGGAGGACATCGCCGTCCTCACCGGTGGCCAGGCTGCTCTGGACGAGCTGGGCGTGAAGGTCGCTGACATCACCGCCGATATGCTCGGTACCGCTAAGTCCGTCACCATCTCCAAGGACAACACCGTCGTCGTCGGCGGCGCTGGCTCCAAGGAGGCCATCGACGCCCGCATCGCTCAGATCAAGGGCGAGATGGAGAACACCACCTCTGACTTCGACCGTGAAAAGCTCCAGGAGCGCCTGGCCAAGCTCTCCGGTGGCGTTGCCGTCATCAAGGTCGGCGCTGCTACCGAGTCCGAGCTCAAGGAGATCAAGCATCGCGTCGAGGACGCTCTGCAGGCTACCCGCGCTGCTGTCGAGGAGGGCATTGTCGCCGGTGGCGGCGTCGCCTTCATGGACGCTGCTCCTGCACTCGACGCCGTTGAGCTTGACGACCCTGAGGAGAAGATCGGTGTCGACATCGTCAAGAAGGCTCTGACTGCTCCGGTCGCTACCATCGCCAAGAACGCTGGTTTTGAGGGCGCTGTCGTGGTCGACAAGGTTGCCGAGCTGCCCGCCGGCCAGGGTCTCAACTCTGCCAACGGCGAGTGGGGCGACATGATCGAGATGGGCGTCCTCGACCCCGTCAAGGTCAGCCGCGTCACCCTGCAGAACGCTGCTTCTGTCGCCAGCCTGATTCTCATCACCGAGGCCACCGTCTCCGATGTGCCCAAGAACACTCAGCTTGAGGACGCTATCGCTGCTGCTACCGCTGGTCAGCAGGGCGGCGGTATGTACTAAGGCCGACAAGGTCTAGAACTCCCACCGGGAATCCGGGGGCGTGACGGGGTCTTCTCTCCGGAACGTCCTCGGTTAGATTGGGGCCCCTTGTCCTGCTCCTTTGGAGCCGCGGGCAAGGGGTCCTTTTTGTGCTGATGTCTTTATTTAATGAGGTGCTTTCCGCTTTGTTTGAATGGTGATGTAAGAGGTAGGGCGCCGAGGAATCAGAGCAGCCCTTTTGCTCGCTCGTTGTAGATTATATTGAGCTCCGATTGCATATACTCTTCTTTGAGCTTAGCAATGAAACGCGCGTCCGAGAACAGTCGGTAGACGAGTATCGCTGCGCCTCCGAGGTCGAGGCACTTGGGATTCTCTTTGATTAACGCCCGTATGACGCTGCTTGAAGTTGCGATGGTATCGGACAGGAGGATGATTTTCTTGGTACGTGCTTGGTACATCTCGGTGCAGTAATCTGATCCGTCGTCCTTGAATATCAGTGAGCACCCGTGAAGTGCCGCTATCAACCAGTTGATAAGCGCGGCCATACCTGCCTGCGCGCCGACCTTCAGCACATCGCCGGTGCTGACGTATTTGGTAAGCACCTCGGTATGTGTTTTGTCGAGGATGAGATTGGCGAATGGGATCTGTATCCCGCACGGTGTGTACAGGTCTGTGCCGATGTGGATCAGCTGCTTGATTAGAGCAGCCGCGGCGGCATCCGGCTCGCTCACGACGCGTCTTCCCGCCGCAACCAGCATCTCTACAGTCCCAGCGGGCGCCCCGATCTGTGGATTTTTCCCAAAGGCGTCATAGGAGACCGAGTAGGTTGCGGGAATTCGTGCACCAATACCAAAAACGTTAGTATCTTTAACGCAGGTGATGCTGTTGGTCATGATGTTAGATGTTCCGAACACGAGACCGAGCACTGGGTCGTGGCCGAGGGTCGCGAACCGGTGGTTTGCGCCCTTGAAGAGCCCGATGTTTTCTGCCTCATAGCGTGTCGCGTCGTAGGGCACTCCGCGTGAATTAAGAATTTGATGTTTTGAGGCGAACAGATGGTTCGATTCCCGTGGCATCCTGTCATCGAAACCAGAGAAGACACGACTTTGGAAGTTGTGCAGAGCGTGTTCTTTTACGTTGCCCGCTCCGGCACACTCGACCTCCGTCAGTGAGTTGATGATAAGAATGCGGGCGACTTGGAGCATGGTTGCGGCGACGACAAAGGCGGCGTCAGCATCCTGCAGTCGCGTCCGCTCCTTGAACTCCCGGTCGATGCGCTGAAGGTTCTCGCCGTACTCGCGGACGGACTTTTCGACTGCCTGCTCGGCCCGGCTCTCGTCAACGGCCATGCATGCCACCCTCGCCGCCATATAGTCGGCAAAGAGTCTGCAGGCATGCTCCTCTTCTTCTGTCACCTGGCCGTCCGCCGCCGCGGCGACTTGCAACTGCTCGGCCATGGAGTCCAGCGACACGATGCTAACGTTGTCCAAGTAGTCCTTGACTTGGTCGAAGGACAAACCCTTGTCATCCGCGATGACCTGCACCTTTGTCTTGACGTTATTTGGGAGGCCGCCGTCCAGCTTGAGGTAATTGAGACCCTCCTCGAGCCACTTCTGCTCCTCTTGGGAAAAGTCACCGTCGCAGCGCATCAGGAAGCAAAGCGTTGCCACATATGCGTAGATGAAATTGTGTCGCTTCTCTCCCGCAAGGTAGGCGCCCTGCTTGATTCCGTCACGGAAACCCTTGATACGTGCCCTGCGGAGTCGCGCGGAGAATGAGTTCTCCTTGATGGCATTGATCCCGCCCTCCACGGTCGACGCCGCGTCGGACGCAAGGGACGATGCTCCTTGGGCCAGATCTACGGCGGCACCGATGGCAATTCCGCCTACCGCGTTCGCGGCCCCTATAATCGTTTTGCCTGCATCGGACGATGCAATTTGCTCGCCGGCACTCGACATACCTTCCGCAACCGAGCACATGGCGCTGCCGATGGCCTCGGATGCCGAGGTGGCCGTATCGACGATAACGTTTCCCGCGCCCTCAGCTGCATTCGTGGCGCCTTTGGCGGCGGACTCGATGGCCGCCGATGCGTCTTTTGCCATCTCACCGGCGGCTTGGGACAGAGCTTTTCCGAGATCAAGTTTTACTGCCAATTTGTTCTCCTGACATACGCGGGTTGCGCAGCGACCTCCTTCATACTACTGCGCGGTGCGAAGCATTGGGTGCGTTGGTGGATTGATGATTACGGAAAATGGGACGCATCTCCATTCCGTTTCTCCGGTTGATTTCCGATCTCAGCCGAACACATTGAGCAAATAG